>NZ_JBFAZB010000061.1:0-48939 GCF_040681575.1 Kitasatospora sp. NPDC051702 | reverse complement strand
GGTGGGCGCCGGGCCTCCGGCGAGCCCGGCGCCGCCTGGGCGCCCGGCGCGCGGGGCGGTGCGCGGTACGGCCGCCCCGCGCGCCGGTCCGGCCCTAGGTGTTCTGACCACGGAGGTTGGTGACGGGGTTCACGGCCTGGCGATCTTGAAATGAGTGAGGGCCTTCTGGCTCGGTGTGGATTGCGACATCTGCACCGGCTCCCAGAAAGGCCCTCATGCCACACCGTAACGCACCGCTGACCGAGACCGGACGCCTGCCTCTGGCCCGCTGCGTGGTCGAGGACGGCTGGCCGCTGCGGCGGGCCGCCGAGCGCTTCCAGGTCTCGCCGACCACGGCCAAGCGCTGGGCCGACCGCTACCGCGCGCTCGGCGAGGCCGGCATGAGCGACCGCTCCAGCCGCCCGCACCACAGCCCGCGCCGGCTGCCGTCCCGCACCGAGCGGCGGATCGTCAAGGTCCGCGTCCTGCGCCGCTGGGGACCGGCCCGCATCGCCTACCTGCTGCGACTCAACCCGGCCACCGTCCACCGGGTCCTGGTCCGCTACCGCCTCGCCCGACTCGCGCACCTCGACCGCGCCACCGGACGCCCGGTGCGGCGCTACGAACGCGCCGCACCGGGCGAACTGGTCCACGTCGACATCAAGAAGCTCGGCAACATCCCCGACGGCGGCGGCCACAAGAGCCTGGGCCGCCAGGCCGGCCGCAGGACCCGCTCCGGCGCCGGATACAGCTACCTGCACAACGCCGTGGACGACCACTCCCGCCTGGCCTACAGCGAGATCCTGACCGACGAACGCAAGGAGACCGCCGCCGCGTTCTGGGCCCGGGCGAACGCGTTCTTCGCCCGGGCCGGGATCACCGTCCAGCGCGTCATGACCGACAACGGCGCCTGCTACAAGTCACACGCCTGGCGCGACGCCCTCGCCACCGAGGGCATCGCACACAAACGCACCCGCCCCTACCGACCCCAGACCAACGGCAAGGTCGAACGCTTCAACCGCACCCTGCTCGACGAATGGGCCTACGCCAGGCCCTACCGCACCGAACAGGAACGCCGAGACGCCTACCCCACCTGGCTCCACACCTACAATCACCACCGCGGACACACCGCACTCGCAGGCAAACCACCCGCCAGCCGCATCCCCAACCTCACGGGACAGAACACCTAGGAGCCGAATCGGCCCTCGGGGCCGGATCGGCCCTCGGTGCCGGCTCAGCCCTCGGTGCCGGCCAGGTAGACCCCGAACGCCGCGCCCTGCGGATCGCGCAGCACCGCGATCCGCGGGCCCTCCGGTACGTCGGTGGCGGGCATCAGCACGTCCGCGCCGAGGCCGCTCGCCCGGGTGACGGTGTTGTCGACGTCCGCGACCGAGAAGTACGGCAGCCAGTGCGGCGGCACCTCCGGCGGGAAGCGGTCGTCCATCACCAGCATGCCGCCGAAGTCCCCACCGTGCACGCCCCATTGGGTGTACTGGTCGGAGCGGCTCACGGACCAGCCGAACACCTCCGGGTAGAACGCCGCGGAGGTCACCGGATCGCGGGTGAGCAGCTCCACCCAGCCGAGCGCACCGGGCTCGTTGAGCACCCCGGCGCCCTGGAAGGCGCGGGCCTGCCAGAGCGAGAAGACCGCCCCGGACGGGTCCGCTGCCACCGCGAACCGGCCCAGGTCGAACACCTCGGCCGGCTCCATCAGGACCCGGCCGCCCGCGTCCTTGACCAGGGCGACGACGACGTCGGTGTCGGGCACGGCGAAGGACACCGTCCAGGCGGTGGGCTGGTCCGGCGTGAACAGCGGGGTGAGTCCGGCGGCCGGGGCGTCGCCGAGGAACATCTGGGTGTAGCCGCCGGCCTCGGGCCGGGGGTCGGTCTCGGCACGCCAGCCGAACAGCTCGCGGTAGAAGGCCTTGGCGGCGGCCGGGTCCGAGGTGCCCAGCTCGACCCAGCAGGGGCCGTCCATGGTCACTGAATTCTGCTTCATGGCCTCTACTCTCGACTCTCTCTGAACGTTCTTCGACGGGATCTGATGAATCGTCACGAATCTTGTTTTTCAAGCGATTTCAAGAACGACCTTGCCCCGGGCGTGCCCGGATTCGACGGCGGAGACCGCCTCGACCGCCCGGTCCAGCGGATAGCGGCCGGTGACGTGCGGGTCCAGCTCGCCGGCGGCGACCAGGGCGGCCAGATCGGCGAGGGTCTCCGGGGTGGTCGAGCGGGTGACGTAACGGCCGCCGAGCTCCGCGACGGTGACCGGGTCGGCCGTACTGACCAGCTCCACCCGGCCCTTGAGCGGGCCGGCGGCCTCCCGGAGGGCGACACCGCCGACCAGGTCCAGGACGCCGTCGACGCCGTCGGGCGCGGCAGCGGCGATCCGCTCGGCGACACCCTCGCCGTAGCGCACCTGGACCGCACCGAGGGACTCCACGTGCTGCCGGTTGGCGTCGCTCGCCGTGCCGATGACGGTCAGGCCGCGACTGCGGGCGATCTGGGCGGCCGCGCTGCCGACGCCACCGGCGATGCCGAGGATGAGCACCGTCCGGCCCGCCCCGAGGCCGAGGTCGCGCACGGCGTCGTCCGCCGTGGCCACCGAGACGGACAGTACGGCGGCCCGGTCGAAGCCGACGCCGCCGGGTTTGAGCGCGCTCGCGTCGGCGCGCAGCAGCGTCTGCTCGGCGAACGCGCCGGCGGCCGCGAGGCCGAACACCTCGTCGCCGGGGGTGAACCCGGTGACGCCCGGGCCGACCTGTTGCACCACCCCGGAGGCCTCCTGGCCCATGACGGCCGGAAGGGTCCGCTCCCGGCCGAGCAGGCCGCGGCGGATCTTCCAGTCCACCGGGTTCACGCCCGCGGCGCGGACCGCGATCGCCAGCTGTCCGGGGCCGGCCTCCAGGACCGGGCGCTCCATGAACTCCTGTGTCTCCGGCCCGCCGTAGTCGACGAAGCCGAACGCCTTGGCCATCGCTGATCCCATTCCTCGGTCGCGGCTCCTGCTCCCCCGGGGCCCCAGGCCAGCATGCGGGGACGGGCGGGGCGGGGGCGGGCGCTGGTGGGCCGAACGGGGGCCGCGGGTGCGAGCCGGGGGCAGGGGCCGAGACGGCGAACAGATGACAGCAGACAGATAACAGATTTCGAAATCTGTCATCTGTCCGCTGTCTGCTGTCATCTGTTACCTGTTATCCGTCGGCTGTCGGCCGACCCGCACCCGCACCCGCACCCGCACCCGCCGGCCGTCAGCTCCGTACGGCCCGGGCCACGGGGATCCACAGCTCCGCCTCGGCGTCGGGCGACCCCGGGACGAAACGGGTCTGCAGGATCTCCGGGCCCGGCCGGGCCTCGTACGGGTTGGACGGGAACCACTGCGCGGCCACGTCCCCCCACATCTCCTGCAGGGCCTGCGGGAACGGCCCGCTGTTGGTGAACACGGCCCACATCCCGGCCGGGACGTGCAGGACGTCCAGGTCGTCCGGGACGACGGCGTCCTCGCGCGCCACCACCGCGTGCCAGTAGTCGAGTTCGGAGCCCTCCTCCCGGTTGGCGGAGAAGTCGTCGCTCACCGACACGATGCCGACCGGATCCCGGCCGGTGAGCTCCGCGATCCGCTCGACGGTGTCCTTGCCGAGCCCCCTGATGAACTCGGCGATCCCCGGGTTGACGCCCTGGTAGATCAGGGTGACCCGGGCCTTCCTGCCGACGATCCGGAAGTCCGGCTTCTCGACGATCCGGTATTCCATGCTGCTGCTTCCCTCCACGACGAGTCGGAAGGACATCCGGGGCTGGGAGGTGAGCACCGCACCGCTGCGCCGGGCCTCGCCGGGGCCGACCCCGTGCATCGCCCGGAAGGCCCGGGCGAACGCCTCGCCCGAGGTGTAGCCGTACCTGACCGCGATGTCGAGCAACGTCCTTTCGCCGTCGAGGACTTCCGCCCCGGCGACGGTGAGTCGCCGACGGCGGACGTACTCCGACAGCGGCATCCCGGCGAGCATCGAGAACAGCCGCCGGAAGTGGTACTCCGACGTCATCGCGATCCGCGCCAGGGCGGCCACGTCGATCTCGCGGTCCAGGTTCCGGTCGATCTCGTCCATCGCCCGGTTGAGGTGTTCGAGCACTCCTGCCCCCGTCCTTCCCTTGCTGATCTCCACCGTAGGAAGGACCCACCCTGCCGTACCCGACGATCGGTGCCCGCTCCGGTCGGGTACGGCAGGACCCGACCGGAGCGGCAGCAGTGCGGCGGGGTGGCTCAGACCAGGCCCTGGGCCAGCATCGCGTCCGCGACCAGCTCGAAGCCGGCGATGTTGGCGCCCACCACGTAGTCGCCCGGGTGGCCGTAGCGCTCGGCGGTGGTGAAGCAGGAGTCGTGGATGTGCTTCATGATCCCGGCGAGCCGCTCCTCCGTGGCGGCGAAGGTCCAGGAGTCGCGCGACGCGTTCTGCTGCATCTCCAGCGCGCTGGTCGCCACGCCGCCCGCGTTGGCCGCCTTGCCGGGGCCGAAGGCCACTCCGGCCGCCTGGAACACCCGCACCGCCTCCGGCGTGGTGGGCATGTTGGCGCCCTCGGCGACCGCCTGCACGCCGTTGCGGACCAGGGCCAGCGCGTCCGCCTCGGTCAGCTCGTTCTGGGTGGCGCAGGGCAGCGCGACGTCGCAGGGCACGCTCCACACGCCCGGGCCCTCGACGAACCGGACGTGCCCGCCGCGCAGCCGGGCGTAGTCGGCGACACGGCCGCGCCGGACCTCCTTGACCTCCTTGAGCAGGTCGAGGTCGATGCCCTTCTCGTCCACCACGTAGCCGGAGGAATCGGAGCAGGTGAGCACCGTCGCGCCGAGCTGCTGGGCCTTCTCGATGGCGTAGACGGCCACGTTGCCGGAGCCGGAGACGGCGACCCGCCGCCCGTCCAGGCCCTCGCCGCGGCTGCGCAGCATCTCGGCGGTGAACATCACGCAGCCGTAGCCGGTCGCCTCGGTCCGGACCTGTGCGCCGCCCCAGCCGAGGCCCTTGCCGGTGAGGACGCCGCTCTCGTAACGGTTGGTGATCCGCTTGTACTGGCCGAAGAGGTAGCCGATCTCCCGGCCGCCGACGCCGATGTCCCCCGCCGGGACGTCGGTGTGCTCGCCCAGGTGGCGGTGCAGCTCGGTCATGAAGGACTGGCAGAACCGCATGATCTCGGCGTCCGAGCGGCCCTTGGGGTCGAAGTCGGAGCCGCCCTTGCCGCCGCCGATGGCGAGCCCGGTGAGCGCGTTCTTGAAGATCTGCTCGAAGCCCAGGAACTTGACGATGCCGAGGTTCACGGAGGCGTGGAAGCGCAGCCCGCCCTTGTAGGGGCCGAGGGCGCTGCTGAACTCGACCCGGAAGCCGCGGTTGACGTGGACGGCGCCGGAGTCGTCCGTCCACGGCACCCGGAACATGAGCTGCCGCTCGGGTTCGCAGATCCGCTCGATGATCCGGGCGTCGACGAGCTCGGGGCGCTGGGCGAGGACCGGGCCGAGGGTCTCCAGGACCTCGTGGACGGCCTGGTGGAACTCCGCTTCGCCCCTGTTCCGGCGGACGACCTCCGCGTAGAGCGCCTCGATGACGCGCTGTTCGGCGTCGAAGGGGTGCGGGGAGGCGGCGGCGTGAGGGTTGGTGGGCATCAGATCAGGACCTTCCGTGGTCGTCGGTGGTCGTGCGCGAGGCGTTCCCGTGCCCAGGAAACGGGGGAAGTCTCGCAGTGTCCAGGACCCGGCTCCCGGGACATCCACATGCTGAAACCCCCTCACCTCGCGGACCGTACGATCCGGCAGCGCCCTCGGGTCCGCATGGAGCCCGGCTGAACCCCCGCGTCCGGGAAGGGCTCACGCCGACGGGAACGGGTCGCGAACAGGTCGGGAACAGGTGGGGCGCGGGCGCTGTTGTGCGCCTGCGTGCACCCGGTGGGCACGGACGGTACCCAGTTGTTCAAATTGGAACGACCGAGTACGGTCGACACCCGGCTCACCCGGAGCCGCCCGGTCCACCCCTCATCGACGGAGGCCCACCCATGCCGCAGCCCGGCCCCGCCACGGTGCGCTCGCGCGTGCGCATCCCGCTGTCCTTCCCCGACGGCTACCGCGCCGAGGCGGAGGTCTTCACCTTCCACGGCCTCGCCGACGGCGCCGAGCACCTGGCGCTCGCGTTCGGCGAGGTGCCGGAGGGCGGCACCCCGCTGGTGCGCCTGCACTCGGAGTGCCTGACCGGGGACGTCTTCGGCTCCGACCGCTGCGACTGCGGCCCGCAGCTGCGCGAGTCCGTCGAGCGGATCGCCGAGGCGGGCGGGTTCCTGCTGTACCTGCGGCAGGAGGGCCGGGGCATCGGCCTCTACAACAAGCTCGACGCCTACGCCCTGCAGGACTCCGGCCTGGACACCTACGACGCCAACACCGCGCTCGGCCTGCCCGAGGACGGCCGTGACTACACCGCGGCGGCCCAGATGCTCGCCGCGCTCGGCGCCGCAACCGTCGACCTGCTGAGCAACAACCCGGACAAGGCCGCCCAGCTGGCCGACCTCGGCGTCACCGTCCGGCACCGGGTGCCGACCGGCGTGCACCAGAACGCCAGCAACGTCCGCTACCTGCGGGCCAAGGCGGAGCGGACCGGGCACTCGATCGAGCTCTCCCTGCTGGTCGGCTGAGCCCGCGGCCCCGCCCGGACCCGACCCGCCCGGACCCCGCCCGGACCCGCCCCCCGCCCAACCCGTCCGGACTCCCACCCGGGAAGCGTCCCCGGGAAGCACCCCCGCAGCGGCGCCGGCCCGAGGACCGCAACCGCCGTCAGCGCCCCGTGCGCAGCACCGCCCGCTGGATGCCGAGGCAGGCGAGCGGGAGCGCGACCAGGACGGCCGCCCAGAACGCGCCGTGCCCCCAGAGCTCCGCGACGGACCGGTACAGCGGCCCGGCCACCGGGATGCGCAGGGCCTCCATCGGTCCGAGCGGCGGGGGCAGCGCCCCGAGCAGCAGCGTGCCGAGCACCCAGAGGGCGAAGAGCCAACGGGCCGTCCGGGCGCGGGCGAGGGTGGACGCGATCGACACCGCGGCCAGCAGCAGGGTGAAGCCGGCCTGGTAGGCGGCGCCGACCTGGCCGGTTCCCCAGGACGCCGGGGTGGTGTGGTGCCCGACGGCGGCCAGCCGCACCTCGACGGCCGACCCGAGCAGGAGCACCAGGACCACCGTGCCGCCGAGCGCGAACCGGACGCGGTCGCGCACCCCCGCCGGGCCGGGCCGCCAGTCCCGGGAGGCCGCCGGCCGGCCGGCGGTGCCCCCGCCGCCACCCCCCGCGCCGCGAGGCGCGCCACTCGCCGCCCCGCCCGACGCCCGTCCCGTCGCCCCGCCCGTCGCGCCGGACGGACGGGGGGCCCGCCCCGGCGCCCGCCCGGCGCCGTCGTCCCGGGCGGTCCGGGCCGCCCGCATCAGCCGGGTGGCACGTTCGGCCAGCACCAGCGCCAGCACGACGCCGACGGTGGCCGCCACCCCGGCCCAGCTCCCCATCCCGCCCTCGAAGGTCACCACCCGGTCGACCACCGCCGGCGGCGGCTTGAGCACCGTCATCGGCGGCCCCAACCGCAGGTAGCCGATCGCCGCGGCCCCGGCGGCGACCAGCGCGACCGTGCCCCGGCCGACCCGGGCGGGGAAGGCGACCAGGATGAGGGCCGCGGCGAGCGCCGCGCCCAGCTGCGGGGCCACCGACCGGGCCGCGTGGTCGCCGGCGGTGCGCAGGTGGCCGCCGAAGAGGCTGTTCGGGAAGACCTTCAGCTGGTTCCCGGCGTCCACGCTGAGCCGTGCCAGCGCGCCCGCCCAGAGCAGCAGGGCGAGGGCGACGAGCAGCAGCAGGGCCGCGGCGGCCCGGCGGGGCAGGCCGGAGCGGGCGTCCGCCCACCAGGCGCGGACCCGCGGGGCCGCCCGGTCTCGGAGCCGGCGGGCGGCGGCCGCCGCCCGGTCGGTCCGGGTCGCTCCGCCCGTGCGGGTCGCCGCTGCGCCGCGTTCGGTCGCGCCGGCCGGCCCGGGCGCGCCCGCCCCGACCGTGCCGCGCCGGGCCCGCAGCGCCTCGGCGGCGACCAGGGCCGCGCATCCGGACACCTCCCCCGGGTCCGCCGCCACGGCGCGCCGGCGCAGCAGCGACCAGCGGCGCCGCACGTCGTCCGCCCGCCCGCCGCGCACCGCCGTCCAGGCGGCCAGCACGGCGTCCGCCACGGCGGCCGCGACCACGGCCAGCAGCACGGAGAGCCGGCCCGGCAGGGGCAGCCGGTGCAGCGCGCCGGGCAGCGGGGAGAGCCGGGCCAGCAGCCGGGCGTGCTCCTGGGGCTGGACGGTCAGCCAGACGGCGAGCCGGTACGCCTCGGCCCGCTCGTCCGCGCCGAGGCCGTCGCCGCTGCGCCGGCCGCCGCCGAGCTCGTGGGCGGCGCGGTCCGCCTCGGCCACCACCTGAGGGACCCGGCCGAGCCCGAGCAGCCGCCCGCAGTGCTCGCCGGAGCACTCGGCGTGGTCGCAGTCGTAGCGGGCGGCGACGGCCGGCACCGAGGCGGCGAGCAGCTCGTCGACGAAGGCGACGCCGTCGGGCCCGGCGGCGATCCGGGTGAGGCCGTCCGCGTCGACCGGCCGCTCGCGGTAGACCGGGACGGCGGACGGCGCGAAGGCGGCGCCGAAGGCGAGGACGGCGAGCGCGGCCGCCGCCGCCCGGCGCGCACCGCGGGCGGTGTCGACCGCCCGCAGGTAGTGCAGGTCGAAGAGGGTGTCCCGGACCTCGTCGCGCAGCCAGGCCAGCAGCTGCTGCGCGCCGCCGTCGACGAGCCACTCCGCCGCCTCCCCGGAGCGGTTCAGCATGCTCCGGGCCAGGACGGACGGGGCGTGGTACGGGTCGCCGAGGAAGGTCACCGGGCGGTGCGCGGGGCCGCCGCCGGGGCCCGGGGCGGGCCGCTGGGGCCGCACCACCACCGGGCTCTCGCCCGCCAGCCAGCGGGTGACCTGCGGGGCCCGCCAGCGGTGCGCCGGGTTCCTGGTCAGCAGGCCCTGGAGCAGCAGCAGCCGGCGCGGATCGGCGACGGCGGACAGGTCCGTCCCCTCGCCGAAGACCAGGTCGTACTGGAGCACCTCGTCGCTCACCAGCAGGCCGTCCGCGTCGAGGTAGTGGGGCCGGCCGGAGTACAGCTCGTACAGCACGTTGCCCAGGCCCCACCAGGGCCCGGCGGGGTGGTTGGCGCCGGCGAGCTGTTCGGGCGCCATGTAGGCGACGGTCACCTGCATCTCGGGGGTGAAGCTGCGGCTGGCGGTGAGCCGGGCGATGCCGCCGAAGTCCGCGATCACGAACTCCCCGGGGCCCGCGCCGCCGGGCCGGACCAGGATGTTGGAGGGCTTGAAGTCCACCGGGTTGCGCTCGATCCGGCGCTGCCAGAAGTCCAGCATGTCCACGAGCTCGCGGACGATGCGGTCGGTCTCCCGCCCGTCGGTGTGCCGGCCCTGCCGGTGCAGCTCGGCGACGTGGTCGGCCAGGGTGACCGGCAGGTACTCCATGGCCACCCAGGCGCAGCCCACCCCGGCGTGCTCGACCTGGCCGTAGTCGACGATCTCGGGCACGTGCCGCCGGTGGGCCGGGTCGCGCAGGTGCTCCAGCAGCTCGGCGTCCATGCCCTGCCCGGCCCGGGTGACCTTCACCGCGGCGTCGCCGCCGCCGTCGGTGCGCCGTACGTGCCAGACCGTCCCCTCGGTGCCCGATCCGGCGACCTCGTAGGGCTCGTAGCGGTTGAGCAGGGCCGCGGGGAAGGCCCCGCCGAAGTGGCCGCCGCGGGCGGGGGCCGGGCGCCGGGTGACGGTCGGCGGGGTGGCGCCGCGTGGCGGGGTGACCCTGGTCGGCGCGTCGGGCGGGGTGCGGAAGCGTCCGAGCCTGGTCGGCGGGTCCGGTGCGCCGTCCTCCCGGCCGCCCCAGGGCCGCCGGTCCACCCTCGTCCGCGGGCCCGTCCCCGTCCCCGTCGGCACGCCATCGGCCATCCGCCACTCTCCCGCCCGCCGCCGCAACCTTGACGCATCATCATGTCGCGGCTTCGGGACAGCGGTTACCGCTTTTCACCGGGCCTGTGGCCAAGCCGTTACGCGCCGCCGTGGCGCCAGACGTCGCCGATGGGGGCGGTGGCCGCGGCGGCGCCGGTCGGCGGCAGGCCGTAGGCGTCCTCCAGCGTGCGCAGCAGCCGGTAGTGGTCGATCCGCTCGCCGTAGTGCCCGGGGGCGACCGGCCCGCCCACCACGACGGTGGGGATGCGGTTGGCCGGGCTCCCGTCGTCCTCGTCCCAGGTGACCACCAGCAGGCTGTTGTGGGTGGCGGCCCAGTCGGCGTAGCCGGCCAGGTTCTCCCGGAGCCAGTCGTCGCCCTGCCGGACGGTGCCGTCGTGCATGTCGTGGGTGAGGTCCGGGACGACGAAGGACACCGTCGGCAGCGCCGCGTAGTCGTGCGGGAACGCGGAGAACGGCTGGTTGACCTCGGACGGCAGGTCGGCGAAGTCCACCCACGGGTTGTGCCTGCGGGCGTAGCCGCCGCTGTCGCAGACGGTGGAGCCGTCGGCCGGCAGGCCCTCGGAGTAGCCGGCGAAGGACAGTCCGGCGGTGCGCAGCGCGGAACCGAGGTTCGCGCCGCCGAAGGTCTGCGGGCAGGAGTCGTCGGTGACGCCCTGCACCGAACCGGAGAAGAGCGCCAGGTAGTTGGGCTGGCTGGGGTGCGCCACGGCGAAGGAGCCGGTGAACAGGGCGCCGCGGTCGGCGAGCGCGTTGATGAAGGGCGCCTGGTCGGTCCGGCCGATGACGTCGGGGTAGGACCGGTTCTCCTCCATCACGACCACGACGTGGTCGGGGCGGGGCACCGCGCCCCCGGCGCCCGACGAGGAGACGGTGGCCGGCGAGGAGACGGTGGCCGCGCAGCCCGCCAGCAGCAGGGCGGCGGCGGCCGCGCCGACGGCCCCGCCCGTTCGGCGGCGCCGGTCGGCGGCCCGCGGCACCGCCCGGATCACCTCTCCAGCCTGGTCGCCCCCGACGGGCGCGGCAAGCGCTGCCGCCCGGCGGAGCTGCTCCGGCACCGCCGAACCGCCCGGGCCTCAGGCGTCCCTGAAGCCGATGACGCGCTTGACCGCGCCGCGCACCCGCCGGTCGGCCGCCGTCAGCGGCAGGCGCTCGCGGTAGTACGCCGGGTTGCGCACCGCGCGGGCGCCGAAGCTCTCCTTGAACTCGGCCAGCGAGGAGTCCGGCCGGGCGTCGCCCATGTCGTAGCAGCGGCTCCCGGCCGCGCAGGCGTCCTCGACGGCGAGGCGGTGCAGCAGGTGGTTGGCGCGGACCGGGTTGGCCAGGGCCCGGTCCATCGCGCCCCGCCAGTACTTGGTGTGGTCCCCGTGCCGCAGGACGACGATCGCGGCGGCCGGCTCCCCGCCGCAGCGCGCCAGCCAGATCGCGCAGGAGGGGCCGAAGCGTTCGGCGACCGCCTCCAGCAGGCGCGGCGGCTCCTCCCGGCGGTGGCGCCACCGGGCCAGGGCGGGCGGCTCGTGCTGCTGCGCCGCCCACCGCTCGACCGACTCCCGGTAGAGGCGCTGGAAGAGCGGAACCAGCCGGCCGGTCCGGTCGACCTCCACCTCCACCCCCGCGCGCTCGGCCTGCCGCACGCCCCGGCGGACCCGGGCGTGGAAGCGGCGGGCCCAGACCTCCTCGAACCCGCCGTCGAGGTCGAGCAGGAAGGTGGTGCGGTCGTAGGCCGCGAAGGCGCCGGGGGCGGCCTCGCCCCAGACCGGGGAGGCCCGGGGGCTGAACCGCACGGCGACCCGGACGGCCGGCCGGTGCGCGAGGTCCTCCAGGACGGCCCTGGCCTCCCGCAGGTCCGGTGCCCCGTCCGGCACGAGGGCCCCGCCGACGCCCCAGCCGGGCCAGGACTCCTCCGCCAGCAGCCGGGTGCCCCGGCGCCGGTGACGCACCAGCGGGACGAGGATCCGGCGGCCGCCGTCGAAGCGGTACAGCCGGCTCGCGTCCTCCAGCGGCCAGGCCTCGCAGAGGCAGTCGAGCCACGTCGGGGTCTGCGTCACCAGTGCGCCGCCGTCCCGCCCGAGCAGCTCCCACCACAGGGCGCGCGGCACCGGGCTGGTCACCCGCACACCGGCGGGCGGATTCCTGGGCATGGCACGGGGGCTCCTCTCCGGTCGTCGGGCCGGGGTCCCGCCTCCCAGGCTAGGGACGTCCGGGCGTTCCCGCCGGTCCGCCCGCTCCTCGCCCCCGAACCCGCCCCCGGGGGAGCACGGTGGCCGGGCGGCGGCCGGGCGGCGGCCGGGCCCCCGGTCATAGGATGGGCAGGCCGGCCGTACCGGCAGAGCGCCGCGACCGGGCCGGGGAGGCCGAGGACGGGAGCTGCTGGTGGTGAGCAACGGATCCGGCGGCCCGCCCGCCGCCACCCGGTCCCTGCGGTCGCGGGGCAGGGCCGTCCTCACCGCCGCCAGGAACTACGACCCGCTGCTGCGCAACGCCCATCTGCTGACCGTCAGTTCACTCCTGACCTCGGCCTTCGGCGCCCTGTACTGGGCGCTGGCCGCCCACTGGTACGACGCGGCCACCGTCGGCCGCAACGTCGCCGCCGTCTCGGCCATGATGTTCCTCGGCGGAATCGGCCAACTGAACCTCGCCAACGCGATGGTGCGCTTCGTGCCCTCCGCCGGCCGGCGCGCCGGGCGCCTCGTGGGGCTGGCCTACGCCGTGGCCTCGTCGGTCACCCTGGTGCTCGCCGCCGGGTTCGTGCTGCTGATCCCCTGGCTCTCGCCCGGGCTGGACTTCCTGCACAGCTGGGGCCTGGGGCTGTTCTTCGTCGTGGCGACCGCCGGCTACGCCGTGTTCAACCTGCAGGACGGCGTCCTGACCGGCCTGCGGCGGGCGGACTGGGTGGCCCTGGAGAACGGGCTGTTCGCGGTCGAGAAGATCGGACTGCTGGCCGTCCTCGTCGCCTTCGGCGCGGAGAACGGGATCCTGGTGTCCTGGATGGCCGGCCTCGCGCTCGCCCTCGTGGTGACGAACGCCTTCGTCTTCCGCCGCGCCCTGCCCCGGCACCAGCGCGCCGCACCGCAGGCCGCCGCGGACACCTCGAGACCGACCTTCGGCTACCTGGCCGCGGACTACGCCGGTGCGATGTGCTGGCTGGCGGCGGTCAACCTGCCGCCCGTGATGGTGCTCAACCACCTCGGCGCCGCCGACAGCGCGTACTTCTCGCTGGCCTGGACGGCGCCCTTCGCGCTGTACTGCTTCAGCTCCAACATGGGCTACTCGCTGGTCGTGGAGTCCGCCCGGGACATCACCCGGCTCGACGACTACCGGCGGGTGCTGCGCCACTCCGGTCGGGTGCTGGTGGCGGCGGTGGTGCTGCTGATCGCCGTCGGGCCGTGGGCGCTGCGGGTGTTCGGCGCGGACTACGCCCGCCACGGCACGGTCGTGCTCTGGCTGCTCGCGCTCTCCGCGCTGCCGAACCTGCTCACCACCACCGTCGTCGCCCTGTCCCGGGCCCGGCGCCGGATGGGCGTGGTGGTGGGCGTGCTGGCGTCGCTCTCGGTCACGGTGCTGGCGCTGACCGCGCTGCTGCTGCCGGTGCTCGGCATCGACGGCGCGGGCGCGGCCTGGCTGATCGGGCAGACCCTGGTGGCGGCCGTGCTGCTGTGGCGGCGCTCCTGGTGGCTCCCCGCTCCGCCGCCCGGGGGCGGGGGCGCCCCGACCGGTCCGGCGGCGGCCGCGCGCGGCCGCGAGGGGTGACTGAGGGGGCAGCCTGGACGCCTGGTGCCTAGAGTGGATAGGCACAGCGCCTGCACGGTCCCGAGGGCGCTTCCCCGCTTTCGGGAGCTTACGGGAGTCCACGAATGAACGATGTGCGGACCGCGGCGGCCGACGGTGCACCGGCACCGGTGGACCTGCACCTGACGGTGCCGGAGCTGACCGGCCGTCTCCTCGTATGCGCCGCCGACGGGCAGTGGCTCGACGCCTTCCTGCTGAGCGCCGGTGTGGTCCAGGTGGTCGAGGACGTGCTGGAGGGCACCGCGTGGCGGCCCCGCCGGCTGCTGGACCACCTGGCGAAGGGCGCCCGGCCGGGCGCGGTCGGGGCGGCCCGGGCCGGACTGCGCGGGGCCACGGGGCTCTGGCTGGCCGTACCGCCCGCCCGTGGACTGCGCGCCTGGTGCGGGCGGTTCGCGACGCTGCGCGACCGGCTCGCCGAACTGGCGCTCCAGGACGGGGCGGCCACCGGCCGGCCGCACGGGGAGGGCCCGGACGGCGCCGACCCCGGCCCCACCCGCCCGGACACCGCCGGCCCGGACACCACCCGCCCGGACGCCGTCGACCCGGACGCCGTCGACCTGGTGGCGGAACTGCGCGCCGCGGTGGCCGCGTTGGGCCGGCTGCCCGGCGCCCGGCGGCTGCTCGCCGGGGCGGTGCAGCGCCCGCCCGCCTGCTTCCGCAGCTTCGACCAGCACCCGCAGGACTGCGTCGCCCTGGCCCGGCTGGTCACCGCACGTCACCCGGACCGTCACCGCCCCCTGCTCGTCCTGGGCGTACGCACCTCCGGCAGTCACCTGGCTCCGCTGCTCGCGGCGGCGCTGCGCGGCCTCGGCCACCGGGAGGTGGTGGTCGGCACCACCCGTCCGGGCGCAGCCCTGCTGCCGGGCCGGGCGGCGCTGGTGCGCGAGCTGCGCCGCAGGTCGGGGCTGGTGCTGCTGGTCGACGACCCGCCGGTGACCGGCGGCTCCCTGGCGGGCCTCGCCGGTCTGGCCGTCCGCGGCGGTTTCGCACCGGACTCGGTCGTCCCCGTCCTGGCGTCCTTCGACGACGCGGGCGCCCTTCCGCCCGCCCTGCGCCGCCTGCCCTGCGTGACCCTCCCGGGCCGCGACTGGCACGTCCGGACGCTGCTCGGGCCCACCGCACTGGCCGCGGCGGTCGCCCGGCTGCTGCCGCCCGGCCGGCGCCTGCTGGACCTGACGGCCGACGCCCCGGGGCCGCTCTCCCGCCGCGCGCACCTGGCGGTGCCCTGCTCGGCCAGCGTGGTCGACCCGGACGGCGGTGTGCGCAGCCTGCCGCTGCTCGCCGAGTGGGCCGGGGTCGGCTACTTCGGGTCGTACGCGGCGACGGTGGCCGGTGCGCTCGCCGGACTGGTCCCGGAGCCGCTCGGGATCGCCGACGGCGTGCTGGTCCGCCCCCGGCCGGAGCACCGGCCGGCCGACCGGCACGGCGTGCCGCCCGCCGAGGTCGCCCGCTACGTCGCCGCCCGGCAGCGGCTGCTGGCCGTACCCGCCGACCGGAGCCTGCTGCTGGCCGGTCGCGACCCGGTCTGGGAGGCCTCCGCCCGCCAGCTGGCGCCGGTGGTCGGCCGGCTGCACACGCTGCTCCGTCCGCTGCTGCTGGACCGGCTGACCCGCACCCTGCTGACCCCGGCCCGCCCCTGCGTGACCGACGGCCTGACCGCGCGCCACCGCTGGACGGCGGACGGCGCGGACGGCGCGGGCAGCGGAGGTGGCAGCAGCGGGCACGGGAGCGGCGGCGGCTGGCGCAAGACCGCCTACGCCGACGGCGCCTTCGGCCACCTCAACCTGGCGAGCTACGACGCCGTCTACGACCTCGCCGGCGCCGCGCGCCGCCCCGCGCCCGGCACCACGGACCCCGCCCCGGCCCCGGACCCCGCCCCGGCCCCGGACCCCGCCCCGGCCCCGGGCCCCGCCCGGGAAACCGCCCCGGACACCCCCGCGGACGCCACGAGGGACACCACGACGGACACCGCCGCGGACCAGGCCCCCGACCGCCCCGCGGACGACGACGCCGAGCTGCTCGCCGAGTACCGCCGCCTCACCGGAGAGGACGTGTCGGACGCCCGCTGGTGCCTGCTGCGGCTGGTCCAGGCCCGGCACGCCGCCGTGCAGGACGGCCTGCCGCCCTCCGAACGGACCCGGGCCGACGCCCGGCGGGCCCAGGCGCGCGCCGTGCAGCGCTTCCTCTCCGCCGTCTACCTGGCGGACCTGGACACCGAGCCGCGGGGGCCGTGCTGCGTCCTCGACGTGGACGGGGTGCTGGAGTCCGACGTGCTCGGCTTCCCCGCCTCCTCCCCCGCCGGCGCGCTGGCGCTGCGCGCGCTGCGGGCGCACGGCTACCGCACGGTGCTCGCCACCGGGCGCTCCGGCCCCGAAGTCGCCGACCGCTGCGCCGCCTACCGGCTGGACGGCGGGGTGGCCGAGTACGGGGCGGTCCTGGTGGACGCGGTGTCCGGCAGCACCGAGGTCCTGCTCGACCACGAGCGCCGCCGGGCCGGCGACGGCGGGCTGCGCGCCCGGCTGGCCGCCCTCGACCAGCCCGCCGCCGCCGACCCGCTCTCCCGCTGGTGCGTCCGGGCCTCCGTCCGCTCGCCCCGGGACGGCCGGCGGCACGCGCCGGCGCCGCAGGCCGTCGCGGCCCTGCTCGCCGAGGAGCCGTTCGGCCGGCTGTTCACGACGGTGCCCGGCCAGGCCCAGACCGACTTCGTCCCGCGCGGCTGCGGGAAGGCCCCCGGGGCGCGGGCCCTGCTGGCCCGGCTCGGGGCGGACGGGCCGCCCGCGCTGGCGGTCGGCGACGGCGTCGCCGACGTGGAGCTGCTGGGCTGGGCGGGGCGCGGCGCGGCCCCGGCGAACGCGGAGCGGGCCGTCCGGGCGGCCGGCGTCCCGGTGACGCGGCGCGCCTACCAGGCCGGCCTCGCCGAGGCGGTGGGCCGGCTGATCGGGCACCGGCCCGGCGGCTGCCCGCTGTGCCGGGCACCGCGCCCGCCCGCCGACGCCCGCGCCCTGCTGGCGGTGCTCGCCGTGCCGGAGGCGGGCCGCTCCGGCGCGCCGCTGCGGCTGGCCCGGCTGGCCGTGGCGGCCGCGCGCACGACGCCGGCCACCCGGACCCCCCGGGCCGCCGGGGCCCCCCGGACCACCCGCACCGCGCCGCCCGCCCGGGCCGGCCGGACCGCACCCCCTGCCGCGGCCGCACCGGCCGCGCCGAACCGCCCGGGCCGGGCCGGATGAGCCCGGCGGTCCAGCGCCTGCGCCGCGCCCCGCAGCCGTACCGGGCACGGGCCCGGTCCGTGCTGGCCGCGCAGTGCGCACTCGCCGCGGAACTGGTGCTGCGCCGGGCCCGCCGACTGCCGCCCGGGCACCCGGGCGCGGGCGGGCACGCCCCCCGGCTACGGTCCTCCCCCCGGGCGCTGCTGCCGCTGCGCCGGGCCCGGCTGGTCTACCGCGTCACCGACCACTGGAAGTCCCGCAGGATCGCCCGCCGGCTGGGCCTGGACGGCACCTGCACCCTGCGGCCCGGGCCCCCGGGGCTGGCCGACGTCCTGGTGCTCTCCCTCGACGCCCCCGGCCGGGAGCGGCTGGCGGTCAAGCACGCCCGCACCGGCCACGCGGTGGCCTCCCTCGACCACGAGTGGCGGGTGCTGGAGACCCTGGCCGCCGACGCCCGGCTCGGCGGCTGGCGCGCCCTCGTCCCCGTGCCCGTCCACCAGGAGCTGACCGGGCCGCTGCCGCTGATCACCGAGAGCTGGCTGCCCGGGACCACCGCCGACGAGCTGCTGGCCGCCCCCGGCGCGGACGACGGGGTCGCCGAGCGCGCGCTCACCGCCGTGGCCGAGCTGCACCGGGCCACCGGGCGCACCGAGACCGCCACCGGCCGGCTGGTGGCCTGGGTCGACGAGCCGCTGGGCGTGCTCGGCACCGACATCCCCTGGTGCCGCACCGGGAAGGGGGCCGCCGGGCTGGCGGCCCTGCGCCACCGGCTGCGGGCCGGCCTCGCGGGCGCCGAGACCACCGTCGCCTGGACCCACGGCGACTTCCACGCCGGCAACGTCCTGTTCGACGGCCGGGGCAGCCGGGTCACCGGGATCCTCGACTGGGGCGGCGCCCGCCCGGACGGCCCCTGCGCCATCGACGCCTACACCTTCGTGATAGCCCTGGCCTGCCGCCGGGAGGGCCGCCAGCTCGGCAGCGCCGTCCGGGAGATGGTGCGCCACGGCGCACTGCCCGGGCCGGACCTCGCCCTGATCGACGGCACCCGCGACGACCTGGTGGACCTGCGCCGCAGCGGCCCGGCCGGACCGCCGGACGACGCGGTGCTGCCCCTGCTGACCTGGCTGTGGCACGTCGTCTCGAACGTGACCAAGTCCCCCCGCTACGCGCGCAGCCACTGGTGGGTCTCGCGCAACGTGACCCCGCTCCTGGAGGAGGCCGCCACATGGCGGGCGACCCGGCCGTGACGCCGGTGTCGGCGCCCGGGCGGCCGCCCGCCGCCGGGGCGACGCAGCGCCGCCCCCGCCGGTTCGGCCGGCTGCCCTCGCTGACGGGCCGCGCGCTGCTGCCGGTCTCGCTGCTGCTGTGGCTGCTCTCGCTGCGCCACGTCCACCTGGAGCGGATGGGCGACCTCGGCCTGCTGCAGGTGCTGCCGGTCCTGTACTGGACGGCGGCCGGCCTGCTGACCGCGGGCTTCCTGCTCGTGCTGCGCGACCGCCGGCTCCGCCAGTGGTGGCTCGCCGGGTACGTCCTGGCCCTGATCGCCGTCGTCCACGCGACGCCCACGCTGCTCTACGCCAACCTGCGGTACTCCTGGGCGTGGAAGCACGTCGCCGTGATCGACGCGATGCTGCGCCACGGCGGCCCCGTCCCGCAGGCCGGGACGCTGGACCCGTACAACCAGTGGCCGGGCTTCTTCGTGCTGAACGGGCTGCTGCTGCGGCTCACCGGCCTGCACTCGGCGCTCGGGTACGCGAGTTGGGGCCCGCCGCTGTTCAACGCGCTGCTGCTCGCCCCGCTGCTGCTGCTCTACCGGGCGATCAGCACCGACCGGACGCTGGTGTGGGGCGCGGCCTGGGTCTACTACTCCTGCTCCTGGGTGGGGCAGGACTACTTCTCGCCCCAGGCCTTCGCCCTGGTGCTCTTCCTCGCGGTGATCGCCGTGGTGGTCCGCCAGTTGCCCGACCGGACGGACCGGGCGGGCCGGGCGCCCGGCCCCGCGCCACCGGGCGGCTCGCACCGGTCGGCCGCCCCGGCACCGGCGACGGGGCTTGCGGCCGGCCCGGCCGGCGCGGCCGCGGGCGACGGGTGGATGCCGATCCGGTTCCTGATGGTCCTGGTGCTGGAGGCCGCGATCGTCTGCTCGCACCAGCTGACCCCGCTGATGCTGATCAGCTCGCTCGCCGCGCTCGCGATCCCCCGCCGCAACCGCCGGGTGGTGCTGCCCGCCCTGGCGGCCGCCGTGGCGATGACCGTGGTGTGGGACGCCACCGTGGCGCGCCCGTACCTGTCCGCGAACCTGGGCCAGTTCACCAAGGCGCTCACCACACCGGACTCCAACATCAGCGCCGGTCTGGCCAACCTCGGGATCGCCGCGCCGCAGCAGGTCACGGTCGACTGGATCGACCGCGGGCTGTCCGCGACGGTCGTCCTGCTGGCCGTGATCGCCTTCGTCCGCCGGCCGTGGCTGCGGCGCACCCCGCTGCCCTACCTGGCGCTGGCCCCGGTGCCCTTGCTTGCCGCGAACAGCTACGGCGGGGAGATGATCTTCCGCACCTACCTGTTCGCGCTGCCCGCCTGCGCGTTCATGCTGGCGGCGCTCGTGCTGCGGCCCTCCCCGCGGCCCCGGCTGCGCGCGGCCTGCTCGCTGGTCCTGTTCCTGGCCCTGCTCGGCGGGCTCTTCTTCGGCTACGACAGCAAGGAGCGGATGAACTGGTACGACGACCGCGAGGTCGCCGCGACCGAACAGCTCCTCAAGGCCGCGCCACCGTACTCGGTGGTGGTGTCGATGACCGGCAGCGTGCCGGGCATCTACGAGGGCTACGACCAGCACCCCGGGGTGCGGCTGGCCGAGACGACCCCGCAGACCCGGGAGCTGCTGAACCAGGACCCGCTGGGCGGGTTGGAGGCCGCGGTGGGCTTCACCCACCCCGGTGTGCCCGCGTACCTGGTCCTCAGCCGGGCGCAGGCCGCCGAGTGCCGGCTGACCGGCATCTGCCCGGCGGACCTGGAGGACCGGCTCGCGGAGGTGGTGTCCCGGACCCCCGGGTTCGACCTGGTGTACCAGAACCAGGACGCCGTGGTGTACCGCTTCGTCCCCAACCCGCTGCCCGGCCAGGAGCCGGCCGCGGGCCCGTCGCCGGCCCCGCAGCTCCCGGGCGGTGCCGTCCCCCAGCCAGGAGGCGGGCCGTGAACGGCACCTCGTCCGCAACCGCCGCCCGGGCCGGGTGGGCCCTGGCGCTGTCCGGGTGGGCGGCCCTGGCCGTCTACGCGCTCGCCGACGCCGACCCCGTCCGGGTGGCCGTGGCCGGCGCGTTCCTGCTGCTGTGCCCGGGCCTGGCCGCGGTGCGGTCGGCCCGGCCGGCGCTGGCCGCGCGCGGTGCGCCGATGGACCCGCTGGAGTACTGGGTGCTGGCGGTGGCGCTGAGCCTGGCCGTCGACACGGTGATCATCGTGGGGTTCTACCTGGCCGGCGGGCTCATCAGCGGCTGGGCGCTGGGGGCGGTGGCCGCCGCCACCACGCTGCTGGCGCTGCCGCAGTGCCGCCCGCGCGGCCGCAGACCTCCCCCGGACGGCCCGGACGGCCCGGACGGCGACGGCGGTCCGGGCGACCCCGACCGGGGCGGACGCGGCACACCCGCACGCGACCAGGGCGACCCGGACGACCAGGGCGGCGGCACGGACGGCGACCGCACGGCCGGAAGGCGGCGCCGACGATGGCGGTGGCGCAAGCGCGTCGGCGGGGCCGGCGCGGGCGCGGCGGCGCTGCTGCTGGTCGCCGCGTGCGCCGGGGGCGGCCCGGCCGCCACGGTGACGGTGTCCACCCCGCCGAGCGGCGCCGGGGCGAGCAGCCCCACCGCCGGCCCGACCGCCCCGGCGGCCCCCGGCGCCTGGCACCTGGCCTTCCAGGACGACTTCGACGGCACGACGCTCGACCACGCGAAGTGGGCCACCTGCTACGACTGGAACCAGGACGGCTGCACCAACGCCGGCAACCACGAGCTGCAGTGGTACCTCCCGCAGCAGGTCGGCGTGGGCGACGGCCGGCTGACCCTGAGCGCCGACCGCTCGGACACCCGCGGGAGCGACGGCAAGGACTACCCGTGGACCTCGGGCATGGTCTCGACCGGCCGGGACTCCTGGAACGCGCAACCGCGGCACACCTTCACCCGCGGCTACTTCGCCGCGGCGGTGCGCATCCCCCCGGAGGCCGGCATGTTCCCCGCCTTCTGGCTCCTGCCGGCCTCCCGCACCACCCCGCCCGAACTCGACGTCGCCGAGTTCATCTCCACCACCCAGTACGTGCAGATGACCGTGCACTTCACCGGGCCGGACGGCAGCCCCAAGGACCAGTGGCAGCGCTGGGGCCCGCAGGACTTCCCCGCGGGCGACCACGTGTTCGCGCTCGACTGGGAGAGCGACTCGCTCACCTGGTACGTCGACGGCGTCCAGCGCTACCGGGTCACCGACCCGTCGAAGATCCCGGACGAGCCGATGGAGCTGCTGCTCAACCTGGCCGTCGGGTACCCGAGCTCGCCGCCGCAGAACGTCTCCTCGGCGCGGATGACGGTGGACTGGGTGCGGGTCTGGCAGCACTGAGCCCCCCGGGGCCGCCCCGGGAGGCCGCACCCGTCAGGCCCGGGGCGGCCCGCCCGCCGGGCGGCCGAGCAGCGCCCGGCCCCGGCGGTACGCCCGCCAGCCCCTGGTCCGCATCCGCTCCGGGTACGGCGCCACCGGGGCGCCGACGCCCTGCACCCAGCGCCGGAACTCCGCCGCCGGGGTGTCCGCCCGGAGCATCAGCCGGGAGATCCGCAGCGGCTCGTCCCCGTCCGAGCTGAACGCGTTGCCGACCGCGCACGCCGACGTCCAGCCGGACGCCTGGACCTTCTGCCGGACGGCGGCGCTCGAGTAGCCGTGCGGGTAGGCGAACGAGGCGGCCTGGTGGCCCACCGCGTCCTCCAGTTCGTGCTTGCAGCCCCGGATCTCGTCCCATGCCTGCCGGCCGCGCACGGTGTCCAGCTGGGGGTGGGTGCGGGTGTGGCCGCCGATCTCGACGCCGAGCGCGTCCAGCGTGGCGACCTGGCGCCAGGTGAGCATCTCGGCGGGCGGCAGCAGGGTGCCCTCGCCCGCGTGCCCGGGGATGTGCACGACGCCGGTGGTGACGAACAGGGTGGCCGGCAGGTCCCGGTCGCTGAGCATCGGGGCGACCGTCCAGTAGAAGTCGGCGAACCCGTCGTCGAAGGTGAGCACCGCGCAGTGCTCGGGCAGCGGGGGGCCGCCGCGCAGGGCCGACACCAGCCGGCGCAGCGGGACGATCCGACGCCCGCCCTCCACCAGCGCGTCGAGCTGCCGGGCGAACACCCGCGGCGACACGGTGTACGGGGCGATCCAGCCGGGAGGGTCGTCGGAGACCGAGTGGTAGAGCAGCACGGGCACGGCGGTCATGACGCGCGCTCCGCGGGGACGGCGCGCACCGGCGCGTCCGGGGCGGTCGCCGGGCGGCCGGGCAGGGCGGCGGCGATCCGGCCGGCGGCGTAGCCGAGCACGGTGACGGACACGCCGGCGAGCAGCGCGGCGGCCCGGCGCGGATCGGCGCCGGCGGCCCGCAGGGAGCGGGCGAGCGCGGCCGGGATGGTCGCGGTGAGGTAGCGGCGCTCGCTCGCGAGGGCGGCGCGGCTGCCGCGGTTGCGGGCCACGGCGGCCTTGGAGCGGCCCTCCGCGAAGCAGCGGGCGCGGAAGTAGGCCCAGGTGGACCGGCCGGCCGGCACGTGGTGGCGGACCACCGCGGCGGGTTCGTGGAGCAGCAGGCCCCGGGGGTCGCGTTCGGCCAGCCGCAGGCACAGCTCGGTCTCCTCGCAGCCGAGCGGGCGGGTGCCGACCCGGCCGAGGTCGGTGCGGAAGCCGCCGGCGGCGAGCACCTCGGCGCGGCGGAAGGACATGTTGGCGCCGATGAAGTTGCGCACGGCGCTGCGGCGGGTGGGCAGGCCGCGGTAGGAGCAGCCGACCACCCAGTCGAACTCGGCGGGGAACCAGGACGGGCGCCCGCCGTCCCACCGCGGCAGGACGAGGCCGCCGACGCCCTGGACCCGCGGGTCCCGGTAGGGGGCGAGGAGGTGGCCGGTCCAGCCGGGCTCCGCGGCGGCGTCGTCGTCGAGGAAGGCGACCACCTCCTGGGAGGCGGCGGCCACGCCGGAGTTGCGGGCGCCGGACAGGCCCTGCCGCTCGTGGTTGGGCAGCACCAGGACGCCGGGGAACTCCGCCCCGGCCCGGCGCACCAGCTCCGGGCAGTGGTCGACGACCAGCAGGACCTCGTCGGGCGGCCGGTGCTGGCCGTGCAGCGAGCCGATCGCGGCGCGCAGGTCGTCCCAGCGGTCGAGGGTGTAGGCGCAGACGATGACGGACAGGCCCGGGGGGTTCACGGCCGTCTCCGTTCGTGTGTCGGGAGCCACCGCGGCAGGGTGCACAGCAGTGGCACGGCGAGGGCGGTGGCGGCGGTCGCCCAGGCGAGGGCGGCGCCGGCGAGGCCGATCGCCGACAGCAGCCAGGCGGTCAGGCCGGCGGCGGTCAGACCGGCGACGGTGAGGCCGGCGACGGTGAGGCCGAGGGCGGAGCCGCGACCGACGGTGCGACCGGGGGCGGTGCGACCGGGGGCGGTGCGGCCGAGGGCGGCCGGCACGCGCCCGTTGCGCAGCAGCCGTCCACCGGCCACCACGGCGGCCCGCAGCCGGGCCCGCAACAGGGCGGGGTACGAGCACTCGCAGGGCAGCGGCAGCGGGCAGGAGCAGGTCCCGCGCCCCCGGGCGGGGGCGGCGGCCGCGGTCCGCGCGAACACGGCCCGTCACCCCGTCGCCCGGGCGGTGGCCCGGTCCCGGTGGACGCTGCGCACGTACCCGAGCGGCCCGTACAGCATGCCCTGCAGCTCCAGCCGGGCGAGGTGCCAGCTGGGGCGGCGGCCCGCCGCGCCCGGGTCCGGCCGGGTGCGTGCGCGGCGGGCCGCGTAACGGAGGCCGCCGGGGAGGCAGCGCAACAGGGCGGGCAGCATGGCGGGTTCGTGGTGCAGCGCGGCGGCGAGGTAGGCGCCGAAGCCTGCGCCGTAGCCGAAGGCCTGGGCGGGCAGGGCGTCCATGGTGCGCCGGTGGCGGTGCCAGATGATGGCGTCGGGCGCGTAGGCGAGGGCGTGGCCGGCGACCAGGATGCGGAAGAAGGCGAGCAGGTCGTCGCCGCCGCGGGCGGGGGTGCCGGTGCCGGTGGCGGGGTCGAAGCCGCCGAGGGCGCGCAGCGGGGCGGTGCGGAAGGCCATGTTGGCGCCGGAGCCGAAGCGGCCGGCGGCGAAGGGGAAGAGCGGGTCGCCGAGGCGGTCGGCGAGGCTCCAGGTGCGGGCGGCGAAGCCCTTGGCGAAGCCGCCGTGGTTCTCCAGCGCGACCTGGGCGGGGGTGTCGAGTTCGGCGGGCAGGATCAGGCCGGTGACGCAGCCGATCCGCTCGTCCTCGGCGAAGGTCCGGGCGAGGGCGCCGATCCAGTCCGGGTCGGCGAGGGTGTCGTCGTCGGTGAAGGCGGTGATCTCCCCGGTCGCGGCGGCGAGCCCGGCGTTGTGGGCCCGGGCCAGGCCCGCCACCGGCTCGCGCAGGTAGCGGACCCGGCCCCGGTACCGGTCCCGGA
Organism: Kitasatospora sp. NPDC051702; assembly: GCF_040681575.1. NCBI lineage: Bacteria > Bacillati > Actinomycetota > Actinomycetes > Kitasatosporales > Streptomycetaceae > Kitasatospora > Kitasatospora sp. NPDC051702. The sequence continues at coordinate 24,282 of NZ_JBFAZB010000061.1, read as the reverse complement.
TCAGCCGTTCGGCGGCGTCGTCGGCGGGGGCGTTGTCCACGACGATGACCTCGGTGCGCGGATAGCCGTTCCGCAGCAGGGAGTCGAGGCAGGGTCGCAGCAGGCCCGCCCGGTTGTGGGTGGCGACGACCACGCTGACCGTGACCGGGCCCGCGGGCACCCGGGCGCGGCCGACCCGACCGGGACGCGCCGCGGGTGTCGCGGTGGACAGTGCGGGAACACGCAGTTCCCGGTGGGCGGCGTCGACCAGCGCCCGGCGCAGTTCGGCGCTCCCGCCGGCTGCTCCGGTGGCCGTGACCAAGCCGAGCGGGTGTCCGTGCAGCCGCACCAACGCCAACACGCGTCCGGCCGGGTCGACGGCACCGAGACCGCCGGGCGAGCGCAGCCCGCTCGGTTCGTCCAGGTCCAGCTCGACGACGCGGACGGGGGTGTGGAGCGAGTCACGGGCGGCGGGGCGCGGGCAGGCTGCTGCGGTGCGCCGGTCGGTGCCATTCATCAGTGCTCCCCCACGGAGGCGGCCGCCGGGGACCGGGCGCCGGGACGCTCGGCGATCAGGGTCCTCAGCACCCGGCGGCCGTCGGAGACGGCGTGCAGGTGGGAGCGACCGCTGCGGCGGGGGAGTTCCAGGCTCGGCACCTCGGCGATCCGCAGTCCAGAGCGAAGCGCGTGCGCGATCATCTCGGCCTCGATCTCGAATCCGGTGGAGCGGAGGTCGAGGGCGCTCAGGAAGGAGCGGCGGAAGGCGCAGTAGCCGTAGCACAGGTCGGTGAGGCTCGCGTCGTAGAGGCGGTTGACGACGGCGAGCAGGGCCCGGTTGCCGAGCGAGCGGATCCGGGTGAGGTCGAGCGAGCCGCCGCCGGCGATGCAGCGCGAGCCCTTGACGAAGTCGAACCCGTTGTCCAGGAAGTGCAGGTAGTGCGGGATCTCGCCGGGCCACATGGAGCCGTCGGCGTCCATCATCACGACGTACTCGCCGGTGGCGGCCGCGAAGCCGGTGCGCAGGGCGTTGCCCTTGCCGGGGCCGCTCTGCTGGACGCTGCGGACGGTGGGCAGGCAGTGCCGGGCCATCGGGACGGTGGCGTCACTGGACGCTCCGTCGACCAGGATGACCTCGTCGACGCAGGACGGGATCTGCTCGAAGACCCAGGCGATGTTGCGGGCCTCGTTGTGGGCCGGGACGACCAGGCTCACCGAGTGCCGGGCGGCCACCTGGGCCTGGGCGGCCGGGCGGGCGGAGCGGGCGGTGGCGGGCGGGTCGTCGGCACGGCGCATCGGGTGGTGCGCGGTGGCGCGGTCGGTGGCCCGGCGCTGCGGGTGGGCCTCGCCGTTGACGGGCCGGTCGACGGGCGGTTGGTAGGGCCGCTCGGACGGCCGGTCCTCGGACCGCCTGGTCTCGGACCGCCGGTCTTCGTGCCGTCCGTTCTCGGACGGGCTGTTCTCGGAGGGGCTGGTCTCGGACGGCCTGGTCTCGGAGGTCCTGCTATCGGACGGCCTGGTCTCGGACGGCGGCCCGGCGGACGGCGGTGCCACGGCGGGCACGGCGGGGTCCTGGGCCACGGAGGCGTGGTTGGTGGAGGGCAGGGTGGTGCTCATCGGGGGCGGCCTCTCGGGAGGGAGGCGACGGGCGGACGCCGGGCACGGCGCGGGCCCCTAACGGTGGCGAACGGGCCTTGGGCGCGGACGGATACGCGCGGGCGGGGCCCGGTGGGGAAGCCCGGAGCGAGGACCTCGGGGAGGCCTCGGGGCTGCCGAAACGAGGGAGGGGCTCCGTGGCGGCCGGATGGGGGTGCGCACCGCCCGGGCCCTCCCCGGCGCCTGCGGCGCCGGTCGTACGAACTGGCCTATGAACCACCGCACCTTCGGGTGCGGAGTGTGCCAGGGCCTCATCGTCCGTCGGCACGGACAGTCACGTCAAGGGGGCTTTGTCCGCTTTTTACCGTAACTTCCCATGACCCGTGGTGACACCGAGTCACCGGACCCGATCCTGCGCCGTCACGCGGCGCGACCAGGCCGCCCGGCGCCCGTCGGCCCCGCATCCGCCAGCCTCGCGCCCGTCAGCCCTGCACCGGACGGCCGCGCAGCGGACGGCCCTGCACCGGGCGGCCCTGCGGCTCCTCCGCGATCCGGCGGGCGATCTCGCCCGGCCGCACCGGCCGTCCGAAGTGCCAGCCCTGCGCCCAGTCGCAGCCGATGGTGCGCAGGCGCTCGGCGTCCTTCAAGGTCTCCACGCCCTCGGCGGTGACGGTCAGTCCGAGCGCGTGCGACATCGACACCAGGCCGCTGACGATCCGCCACCCGGTGGACTCGTCCTTCGCCGGATCGTGCAGATCGCCCACGAAGGACCCGGCGATCTTCAGCCCGGAGACCGGGAGGTCCCGCAGGTACGCCAGGTTGGACCACCCGGTGCCGAAGTCGTCCACGGCCAGCGACACGCCGAGGTCGACCAGCCCGTGCAGGGTGCGCAGCGCCTCGTCCTCCGGCCCGACGACCGTCGACTCGGTGATCTCCAGCTGCAGCCTGGCCGGGTCCAGCCCGGTGCCGTCCAGGATCCGGGCGAGGTCGGTGACCAGCGCCGCGCTGCGCGCCTGACGGACCGCCAGGTTGACGTTCAGCTGCGGGGCGGCGTCGCCGAACCGCTTGATCCAGTCCGCGGCCTGACCACAGGCCTGCTCCAGCACCCAGCGGCCGAGCGGCATGATCAGCCCGGTCTCCTCGGCGGTGGTCACGAACTCGTCCGGGCCGAGCACGCCCAGCTGCGGGTGGCGCCAGCGCACCAGCGCCTCCACCGCGGCCAGCCGGCCGTCCGCGAGCGCGTACAGCGGCTGGTAGTCGATGAAGAACTCGCCGCGGTCCAGCGCCGCCGGCATCCGCACCGACACCGCGTAGCGGCTGACCGCGCGGGCGTTCTCCTTGGGGTCGAACAGCGTCCAGCGGCCGCGGCCGGCCTCCTTGGCCCGGTACAGCGTCAGGTCCGCGGCCCGGACGGCGGCGCCCGGGGTGGTGGTGGAGACCCGCCGCTCCAGCACGCCGACGCTAGCGCCCACCGCCAGCTTGTGATCGCCGATCAGCACCGGCCCGGCCAGCGCCTTGAGCACCGTCTTCGCGGCCGCGACGGCCTCCTGCTCGCCCCGGCAGTTCTCCAGCAGCACCACGAACTCGTCGCCGCCGAGCCGGGCCACCAGGTGGCCGAGCGGGGTGAGCGCGGCCTTCAGCCGGGCGGCCACCGCGGCCAGCAACTGGTCGCCGGTGTCGTGGCCGAGGCTGTCGTTGACCACCTTGAAGCCGTCCAGGTCGACGTAGCAGAGGCCGAACCTGGCGCCCGGCTCCGGCTCCTCGAACAGCTTCTCCAGCCGCTCGAAGAACGCCGCCCGGTTGGGCAGGCCGGTCAGCGGGTCGTGGGTGGCCTGGTGGCGCAGCCGCTCCTGCAGCCGGTAGCGGTCGGTGATGTCCTCCAGCATCGCCACCTGGTACTGCGGGACGCCGTCGTCGTCCCGGATCAGTGAGACGGTCAGGTGCGTCCAGACCACCTCGCCGTCCTGGCGGTAGTACGGCTTGTCGATCTGGAAGTACTCCCGCCGGCCGCTGATCAGGTCCTCGTACGCCTCCCAGACGCCCGGGGTGTCCTCGGGGTGCACGAGGTCGCCGACCCGGCGGCCGGTCATGTCCTCCGGCCCCGCGCCGAACAGCTCCTGCAGCGCCTTGTTGACGGCCAGGATGTTGCCGTCGGTGTCCCCGATGCCGATCCCGATCGCCGCGCTCTCGAACAGCGCGCGGAACCGCGCCTCGGAGGCGCGCAGCGCCCGCTCGGCCTCCTTGCGGGCCGCGTCGGCGGCGGTGCGGATCGCCTCCTGCTCACGCAGCGTGCGCTCGCGCAGGGCCGCGGCCCAGCCGGCCGCGAAGGCTCCGGTCAGCGCCGGGCCGCGCTCGTCCCCGGACGGCTGCGCCTGCAGCAGCTCCACCGCCCGGGCCAGCAGCACCGGGTCGGTGAAGTGCGCGTCGACCAGCTCCGCGCCGGCCTGCGCGGCCAGCCGGGGCTCGAACGGCTCCTCCTGCTGGGCGCGGTGCAGCAGCCCCGCCGTCCGGGCCACCAGCCGGCCGAGCAGCCCGGGGTGGATGGCGATCCCGTGGTCGGCGGAGAGCAGCCGCGCCCAGGCCTCGTGGAAGCGCTCGGCGCTGTCGGACACCGGGGCGGCGCTCATCGGTCCACCCGGGTGGGCGAGGCGGGGGGTACCGGAGCGATGACGGGCGCGATGGCGGGCGCGATGGCGGGCGCGATGGCGGGAGCGGCGGTGGGTGCGGCGGTGACCGGCGGGGCGGGACGCGCGGGGCCCGCGGCCGGCGGGGCCGCGTGCGGACCGGTGCGACCGGCGGCCGCTGTGCCCGCTCCGCGACCGTCGGCTCCTCGTCCGGTCCGTCCGCTCAAGGGCGGAACCCCATGCCTGCCACCCCGGTCATCCGCTCGGGGTGCTCGCCGACCGCCTCCGGCTGGTCCGGGCGCCACTGCGGGAGGTAGACCACGCCCGGTTCGACCAGCTCGAAGCCGTCGAACATCGCGGTGATCTGCTCGTGCGTGCGCATGGTCAGCGGGGTCGGCGTCATCCGGTACAGCTTCTGGTGGTCCTCCGCCTGGTCCGGGCGCCCCTCCAGGGAGGCGTGCGAGAGGACCAGCGCGCTGCCGGACGGCAGCACGTCGCGGATGGTGCGGATCAGCTTCCACGGGTCCTCGTCGTCGGTGACGAAGTGCGCGACGGCCACCAGCAGCACGGCCACCGGCTCGCCCGCCGACAGCAGTCCGGCCACCTCGGGGCGGCCCAGCAGGTCGTCGACGTCGCGCAGGTCGGCCTGGACGACGGAGCACTCCGGGTCGTCCGCCAGCAGCAGGCGGCTGTGCGCCACGGCCACCGGGTCGCGGTCCACGTAGACGACCTCCGCCCCGGGCCGGATCGCCCGGGCGACCTCGTGCACCGCGCCGAAGGTCGGGATGCCGGAGCCGATGTCCAGGAAACGGGTCACGCCGCGCTCGGCGAGGAAGGAGACCGCGCGGCGCAGGAAGGCGCGGTTGGAGCGCATGATCTGCGGCAGTTCGGGCCACAGCTCCATGGCCCGGCGGGCCATCTCGCGGTCGACCTCGAAGTTGTGCGAACCCCCCAGGTAGTAGTCGTAGACCCGCGCGGCGTTCGGTTTGTCCAGGTCCGTGCCCTCCGGTACCCAGCTCGGTCGCCGCATGCCTGTGACTCCTTCACTCCGGTTGTGGGGCTGCAGCGCCTCACGACGACTGCTGTGACAGCTGAGACTACAAGCACAGAAGATCCTCCTCTGCACCCCGAACGGGTGCAAGCGGAGTGCCCCCTTCCCGGCACGCGGCGTTCGCACCCTGTTCGCCCCTCGTCCTGCCGAACCACCGGTTCCCGGCCCAGAATGGACGTGATGGCCGGAGGCATCGAGGACTACGCCCTCATCGGTGACTTGCAGACCGCCGCCCTGGTGGGCCGGGACGGATCGGTCGACTGGCTCTGCCTGCCCAGGTTCGACTCCCCCAGCTGCTTCGCCGGACTGCTCGGCGACCAGCGCCACGGCGCCTGGCGGATCGCCCCCGCGGGCGCCGCCGAGTGCCACGCCCGCCGCTACCGGGGCGACAGCCTCGTCCTGGAGAGCGAATGGCAGACCGCCGGCGGGAAGGTCCGGATCATCGACTTCATGCCGCAGCGCAGCCCCGGCGGACGCCCCGGCCCGGTGCACCACGGCGAGCAGGACGGCCGCCCCGGCCCGGGCGGGCACCGCGACCCGCAGCTGATCCGGATCGTCGAGGGCCTGGAGGGCACCGTCCCGATGCGCGGCACGCTGCGGCTGCGCTTCCTCTACGGCCGCATCGACCCGTGGGTCCGCCGCACCGGACACCACCGGGTCGCCGTCGCCGGGCCCGACTCGGCCTGGTTACGGGTGCCCGCCGGGGTCCACACCTACGGCCTGGACGGCGTCACCGTCTCGGACTTCACCGTGACCGCCGGGCTGCGCGTCCCCTTCGTCCTCACCTGGCAGCCCTCCCACCTCACCACCACCCCGCGCGCCGACCCCGAACAGGCCCTGCTCGCCACCGTCGCCCGGTGGCAGACCTGGGCCTCCGACTGCCGCTACCGCGGCGAGTGGCGGGCCGCCGTCCTGCGCTCGCTGATCACCCTCAAGGCCCTCGCCTACGCGCCCACCGGCGGCATCGTCGCCGCACCCACCGCCTCCCTGCCCGAGCGGATCGGCGGGGCCCGCAACTGGGACTACCGCTTCTGCTGGCTGCGCGACTCCTCCATGACGCTCTCCGCCCTGCTGCGCGGCGGCTTCCGCGAGGAGGCCGCCGCCTGGCGCCGCTGGCTGCTGCGCGCCATCGCCGGCGGGCGCGGCGACCTCCAGGCGGTGTACGGGGTCGCCGGGGAGCGGGTGCTCGGCGAGACCACCGCCGACTGGCTCCCCGGGTACGAGGGCTCGCGTCCCGTCCGGTTCGGCAACGCCGCCGTCGACCAGCTCCAACTCGACGTCTACGGCGAGGTGGTGGACACCCTGCACCTCGCCGTCGAGGCCGGACTGCCGATGGAGCGGCACGTCTGGACCCTGCTGCGCGCGCTGATGGACCACCTCGAACAGCACTGGCGCGAACCGGACGAGGGGCTGTGGGAGGTACGCGGCGGGCGGCAGCACTTCGTGCACTCCAAGGTGATGAGCTGGGTCGCCGCCGACCGTGCCGTCCGGCTGGCCGAGAGCACCGGGCTGCCCGCCCCGGTCGACCGCTGGCGGGCCCTGCGGGACGCCGTGCACGCGGACGTCTGCGCCAACGGCTACGACCGGCGCCGCGGCGTCTTCGTCCAGCACTACGGCGGGCGCGGCCTCGACGCGGCCACGCTGTTCGTGGTGAAGAGCGGCTTCCTGCCCCCGGACGACCCCCGGGTGGTGCGCACCGTGGACGCCGTCCGGGACGGACTCGACCACGGCGGACTCGTGCTCCGCTACCGGGCCGGGCCGCACGGCGACGGCCTGCCGGGCGGCGAAGGGGCCTTCCTGGCCTGCTCGTTCTGGCTCGCCGACGCGCTCGCCGCCACCGGGCGGGTCGACGAGGCCCGCGCCCTGTTCGCCCGGGTGGTCGCGCTCGCCAACGACCTGGGGCTGCTCGCCGAACAGTGGGACCCGCACGCCGGACGCCAACTCGGCAACACCCCACAGGCGTTCAGTCACGTGGCCCTGGTCAACACCGCCTTCACCCTGGCCGAGTCGACCCGGGGACGGTAGCGGCGGGGCACCGCTAAGGTTTGCGCGTGGACCCCAACCACTACCGGTTCCGCGGCGTGTGGCGGCTCGCGGCGCCGGCGCCGGCCGTGTACGCGGCGCTGGAGGACGTGCGGAGCTACCCTCGGTGGTGGCCGGAGGTGCTCGACGTGCGGCCCGTCGACGAGCGGTCCGGGGAGGTCGTGGTGCGCGCGCTGCTGCCGTACCGGCTGGTGATCCACCTGGAGGCGCGGCGGCGGGACCCGGCCGCCGGGGTGCTGGAGGCCACCATGCGGGGCGACCTCGACGGGTGGTCGCGGTTCACCGTCACCGGCGTCGGCGACGGCACCCGGGTGCTCTTCGAGGAGGACGCCCGGCCCGGCCGGCCCCTGCTGCGCCGCCTCGCCCTCCCGCTGCACCCGCTCTTCCGCGCCAACCACGCGGTGATGATGCGCCGGGGCCGGCGCGGACTGGCGGCGTACCTGGCGGCCGGCGGGGCGAACGGCGAACAGCGAACAGCGAACAGATGACAGCTGACAGATTTCGAAATCTGTTATCTGTCATCTGTTATCTGTTATCTGTCGGCTGTCATCTGTTCGCCGTCATCTGTTCGCCATCGGTCGTCAGCCGTCGGCCACTACCTGCCGTCCCCCCGCGGGAACAGCCACCGCCGCAGCAGCCGCGTCACCAGCGGCAGCGCCGCGTACGTCATCAGCCCGCTGATCAGCGGTGCGGTGACCAGCGGCCGGACGGCCACCGGCAGCGCCGCAAGGTGCGGGCCGAGCCACACCGCGGAGGCCACCGTCAGCGGGGCGATGGCGACGGTGGAGGCGACCGCCATCCGCCAGCGGACCGGCGGCCGGCGCTGCGCCGCACCCGGGGTGGTGGCGAACCAGCCCTCCATGCCGAGGATCTCGTGCCGGTGCACCTCGTGGTGGTGGCCGTCCGCCTTCTCGAAGCAGGCCGCCCGGGCCGGGGAGGACTGCCAGGACCGGAAGGCCGCCGCGTCCCGGAAGTGCAGCAGCAGGTGCCAGGGCTCGTCCGACCCGGCCGGGCGCAGCAGCCCCGTCCCCAGGTTGCCGTCGTGCGCGGAGGCGGCGGCGAGGATGTTCTTCGCCCAGACCTCGAACGTCTCCTCGTAGCCCGGCTCCACGCGGCGCGCCACGAACAGCGTCACCTCGTCGTGCTCCTCGGCCTGCCCGATGGCCGTCCCCCGTGCCGTCGTCGCCATGCCTGCACCCTTCTCCCCGTGCGGCTCCGCCGTGCGCGGGCCGGTCCGGCTCCCCCGCTCGCGAGCCGCCGGGCAGCCTACGGGCGGCCCGCCGTTGCCGTCCGCCGCGCCCGAACCATGGGACGCGGCGCCGCCGCCGGGCGGGAATCGCCCCGGATCTCCGCCGGGCCCGACAGAATCCAGGAGTCCGGCCCCGACGCCGGCCGCGCCCCACCCCACCGGAGGTCCGCCATGAGCACCGCCCCGCCCGAGGACTTCGGCTTCGACGCCCCCTTCGACCGGGCCGGGACGGGCAGCAGCAAATGGGCCCGCGCCGGGGCACCGGGGGTGATCGCGATGGGTCTGGCGGACATGGACCTGCCCGGCCCGCCGGCCGTGGCCGCGGCCCTGCGGAGCCGGGCCGCTCACCGGGCGTACGGGTACACGGTGTGCGACCCGGCCGGTCGGGCCCTGGTGGCCCGCTGGTACCGGGAGCGGCACGACGTCGAGGTGGATCCGGACTGGGTCCTGCTGCTGCCCTGCGGCCCGCGCACCGCGCTGCGCCTGCTGCTGGAGACCGTCCGGCCACAGGCGCCGGTGCTGTTCCCGACGCCGGAGTGGGGCGGTTTCGCGCAGATCTGCCGGGCCGCCGGGGTGGCGTACCGGGAGCTCGCCCTGACCGTCACCGGCGACGGCTACCGGTTGCCTGAGGCCGGCCAGCTCCCGCGCCCCGCCTCGGCCCTGCTGCTGAGCAGCCCGCACAATCCGTCCGCCCGGGTGTGGCCGGGCGCCGCGGTGCGCGGCCTGGCCGCCTGGGCGGCGCGGTGCGGGGCCCTGCTGGTCTCGGACGAGGTGCACGGCGACCTCACCCATCCGGGCCGGCACCACCCGGTGGCCGTCACCACCGCCCACCCCTGGGACCGGCGGCACGTCGTCTCGCTCAACTCGGTCGGCAAGACCTTCAACTGCTCCGGGATCCCGTCCGCCTTCGCGCTCGTCCCGGACCCGGCACTGCGCGCCCGCTTCACCGACACCCTGGCCGGGTTCGGGCTCTGGGAGGGCGGTCTGCTGGAGCAGACGGTGCAGGAGGCGGCGCTGCGCGAGGGCGGCCCGTGGCTGGACGCGCTGCTCGCCCACCTGGCGGCCGCCCGCGCCCGGCTGACCGAGCGGCTCGGCCCGGCCGTCCGGTCGGCGCCGCAGGCCTCCTACCTGCTCTGGCTGGACGCCGCCGCCCTCGGCCTGCCGCCCGAGGGGGCCCGGCGGGCACTGCTGGAGCGCTGCGGCCTGGAGGCCTCGGACGGCGCCGAGTTCGGCACGGGCGGGCAGGGCTCGCTGCGGCTGAACTACGCGTTGCCGGGGCCGGTGCTGGACGAGGTGCTGGAGCGGCTGGACCGCCTGTGAGCGGCCGGGAGCCCCGGCGCGGATCCGTCGCGAAACCCGTCGCGGACCTGCCGTGAACCCCGGCGCGAAACCCGGCGCGAAACCCGGCGCGCAGCCCGTCACGGGCCTGCCGCGGGCCTGCCGCGAACCGCCCGGAATCCCGGATTCACCCGATCGCCACACCCCTGACCTGCGGAAACGAACGTTCACCCGATATTTGCGGAGCGTCCCCGCATGCTCCGTAGCAGACTGGGCAGGGTAGACCGGGCCGCAATCGTGATCCCGAGGATGGTGAGTCCGGTGATACCGATGTCCCACTCCACTCAGCCCGAGCGGCAGAGCCCGCAGCCGCCCCCGACGGGGGTGACCCCGCTGACCGAGTCGGGGGCGCGAAGCCACGTGGCGGGCGTCTGCTTCAAGATCGGGCCGCCCCGCCTGGTCGGGGTCGAGGTCGAGTGGTTCGTCCACGACGACCGATGTCCCACCCGGCCCGTACGGCCGGAACTCCTGCGTGACGCACTGGCGTCGATGCCGCTCGGCGGCCCCGACGGCACCTCGCTCCCCTCCGGTTCGCGCCTGACGCTCGAACCCGGCGGGCAGGTCGAGCTCAGCTCCCCGCCCGCCACCGGCCTGGTGGCCTGCGTCGAGGACACCCGACGCGACATGACCGCCCTGCGGGCCGCCTTCGCGGCGCAGAGCCTGCGCCTCACCGGCACCGGGACGGACCCCCTCGCCCGGCCGCGCCGGATGGTGCTGGACCACCCCCGATACCTCGCGATGGAGCGCTTCTTCGACTCGGCCGGGCCCTGGGGCCGGATCATGATGACCGGCACGGCGTCGGTGCAGGTGTGCGTGGACGCCGGTGACACGGACGGCCCGCACGCGGTGCGGCGCCGCTGGCTGCTGACCCACCGGCTGGGCCCGGTGCTGGTCGCCGCCTTCGCCAACTCCCCGCTGCTGGACGGGAAGCCGACCGGCCACCGGTCGACCCGGCAGACCGTCTGGTCCCGGATGGACCCGAGCCGCACGCTCGCCCCGCAACCCGACCACGGCGACCCCGGCGAGGCCTGGGCGCAGTACGTGCTCGACGCCGAGGTGCTGTGCATGCGCCGGCCCGAGGGCCTGCCCTGGACGGCCCCGCCCGGACTGACCTTCCGCGACTGGGTCCGCGGCGGCGGCGAACGCCCGCCCACGCTGGCCGACTTGGACTACCACCGCACCACCCTGTTCCCGCCGGTGCGCCCGCGCGGCCATCTGGAGCTGCGGATGATCGACGCCCAGCCCGGCGACGGCTGGGTGGTGCCCGCCGCCCTCGTCACCGCGCTGCTGGACGACCCGGTGGCCGCGGACGCCGCGCTGGCCGCCCTGGAGCCGCTGCAGCGCGCCGACGGTCCGCGTCCGCCGCGCAGCGACGCCTGGCGCCGGGCCGCCACGCTGGCCACCTCCGACCCCGAGCTGCGCCGCGCCACCCTGGCCTGCTTCGCCGCCGCCGACGCCGCGCTGGGCCGGCTGCCCGACGCCGGACGGCTGCGCACCGCCGTCGCCGAGTTCGCCGAGCGCTACCCCGCGCGCGGCCGCTGCCCCGCCGACGACCAGCTGGACGCCCTGCGCTCCGGCACCCGACACACCCTCCCGGAGGAGGCCGCACCATGACCGACGTCCGACCCCCCGCCGCGCCCGCCGACCCGGTGGCGGGCACCGAGGCGCTGCGCGAGGCGATCGCCGCCGAACTGCTGGCCGCCCGGGCCCGGACCGCCGCGCTGACCGACTGCGTCGAGGACGCCGACCTCACGGCCCAGCACTCGCCGCTGATGTCCCCGCTGGTGTGGGACCTCGCGCACATCGGCAACCAGGAGGAGCTCTGGCTGCTGCGCAACGTCGGCGGCCGCGACCCGATGCACCCGGAGATCGACCCGCTGTACGACGCCTTCCAGCACCCCCGGGCCGAGCGGCCGAGCCTGCCGCTGCTGCCGCCCGCCGAGGCGCGGGCGTACGCGCACGACGTGCGCGGCCGGGTGCTCGACCTGCTGGCCGCCAGTCCGCTGGAGGGCGCGCCGCTGCTGGACGCCGGGTTCGCCTTCGGGATGATCGCCCAGCACGAGCAGCAGCACGACGAGACGATGCTGATCACCCATCAGCTGCGCCTGGGCGAGCCCGCGCTGGCCGCCCCCGCACCGCCGCCCGCCCCGGCGGACGCGGCCGCGCTGCCCGCCGAGGTGCTGGTCCCCGCGGGCCCGTTCACGATGGGCACGGACACCGAGCCGTGGGCGCTGGACAACGAGCGCCCGGCGCACGTGGTCGACCTGCCGGCCTTCCTGCTGGACACCACGCCGGTCACCAACGGCGCGTACCAGCGGTTCATCGCGGACGGCGGCTACGACGAGCCGCGCTGGTGGACCCCCGAGGGCTGGGAGCACCGCCGGCGCGCCGACCTGAGCGCCCCGCTGTTCTGGCGGTTCGAGGACGGCCAGTGGCTGCGCCGCCGCTTCGGTACGGTGGAGCCGGTCCCCGCGGACGAGCCGGTGCTGCACGTCAGCTGGTACGAGGCGGACGCGTACGCCCGGTGGGCCGGGCGGCGGCTGCCGACCGAGGCGGAGTGGGAGAAGGCCGCCCGGCACGACCCGGTCGGCGGTCGCTCCCGCCGCTACCCGTGGGGTGACGGAGCGCCCGGCCCGGAGCACGCCAACCTCGGCCAGCGGCATCTGCGCCCGGCCCCGGCGGGCGCTTACCCGGCGGGCGAGTCCCCGTACGGCGCACGGCAGTTGATCGGCGACGTGTGGGAGTGGACGGCCAGCGACTTCCGCCCCTACCCGGGGTTCCGGGCCTGGCCGTACGCGGAGTACTCGGAGGTCTTCTTCGGCCCGGAGTACAAGGTGCTGCGCGGCGGCTGCTTCGCGGTCGCGCCGGTCGCCTGCCGGGGCACCTTCCGGAACTGGGACTACCCCGTCCGCCGGCAGATCTTCGCCGGGTTCCGCACCGCCCGCGACCTGGAGTCGGCCTGATGTGCCGCCACATCGCCTACCTGGGCGAGCCGGTGGCGCCGCGGGAGCTGCTGGTGCACCCGCCGCACGGGCTGCACCGGCAGTCCTGGGCGCCGCGCACCCAGCAGCACGGCACGGTCAACGTCGACGGCTTCGGCCTCGGCTGGTACGCGGACGGTGACGAGGTGCCCGCACGCTACCGCCGGGCCGGGCCGATCTGGGCGGACTCCGCCTTCGCCGACCTGGCCCGGGTGATCCGCACCCGGGCCCTGCTGGCGGCGGTCCGCTCGGCGACCGAGGGCTGCGCGGCGGGCGAGAGCGCGGCCGCGCCGTTCGCCGCCGAGCGCTGGCTGTTCAGCCACAACGGCGCGGTGGCGGGCTGGCCGGGCAAGCTCGACGCGCTGGCCGCCCTGCTCCCGCCCGCCGAGCTGCTGGAGCTGGAGGCGCGTTCGGACTCGGCGCTGCTGTGGGCCCTGGTCCTGCACCGGCTGCGGGCGGGGTCCGGTCTCGGCGAGGCGCTGGCGGACACCGTCGCGGACGTCACCGCGCACACCACCGGCCGGCTCAACCTGCTGCTGACCGACGGGCGGGTCGTCGCCGCGACCACCTGGGGCGACACCCTGCACCACCGCACCCTGCCCGGGCTCGGCACCGTGGTGGCCTCCGAGCCCTACGACGACGACCCGGACTGGACGGCCGTCCCGGACGGCTCGCTGCTCCTCGCGGACGGACGCGACGTCACCGTGCACCCGCTCCCCCGCCGCCGCTGATCCCCCACACCCCCTTCATCTTCTGAACAGAGGATCACCCTGTCATGGACACTTTTGATCTCACCCGGCTGCTGCCCGCGGACCACTTCAGCACCGCGTTGCGCCACGACGTGCAGCACGGTCTGACCTCCGAACCGAAGTGGCTGCCGCCGAAGTGGTTCTACGACGCGCGGGGCAGCGAGCTGTTCGAGGAGATCACCCGGCTGCCGGAGTACTACCCGACCCGCGCCGAGCGGGCCATCCTGACCGCCCGGGCCGGCGAGATCGCCGCCGCCACCCGGGCGCACACCCTGGTGGAGCTCGGCTCAGGCTCCTCCGAGAAGACCCGGCTGCTGCTGGACGCGCTGCGCACCCTCGGCAGCCTGGAGGCCTACGTCCCGGTCGACGTCAGCGAGAGCGCGCTGACCGGGGCCGGCACCGCGCTCGCCGCGGAGTACCCGGGGCTCGCCGTGCACGGCGTGCTGGCCGACTTCACCGCCCGGCTCGGCCTGCCCCCGGAGGGCGGCCCCCGGCTGGTCGCCTTCCTCGGCGGCACCCTCGGCAACCTGCTGCCCCCGGAGCGGGCCGCCTTCCTCCGCGGCCTGCGCGCCGCCCTCGACCCGGGCGACTTCCTGCTGCTGGGCACCGACCTGGTCAAGGACCCCGCCGTACTGGTCTCCGCCTACGACGACTCGGCCGGGGTGACCGCCGAGTTCAACCTCAACGTGCTCAACGTGCTCAACCGCGAGCTCGGCGCCGACTTCGACCCGTCCGCCTTCGCCCACGTCGCCCGGTGGGACCCGGAGCAGGAGTGGATCGAGATGCGGCTGCGCTCGCTGCGCTCGCAGACCGTGAAGATCCCGGCGCTGGACCTCCCGGTGCACTTCGACCGGGGCGAGGAGCTGCGCACCGAGGTCTCGGCCAAGTTCCGCCGCGAGAGGGTGGCCGACGAGCTGGCGGCGGCCGGGCTGCGGCTGAGCCACTGGTGGACGGACGAGGAGGGCCGGTTCGGGTTGTCGCTGGCCGCGCCGCAGTGACGCCGGCGGCGGCATCCGGGGGCGGCCCGGCCGGCCGGTGGACACCTCAATTTGGTTGTTCACCTTACGAATTCTCGAAACCGGCCAATCGGGCCCCGGTGTACAAGACTTAAACGAAAAGGGGTTACGATCTCGGCTACCGAGCTCAGTGTTGAGTACCAGGAGTCAAGATCGTGAGCGTCACCCAGAAGCCCTCCGGGGCGGTCGAGGCCTCCGCGCCCGGCCGCCTCGGCTTCGTCGTCTTCATCACCGCCGCAGCCGCCCTCGGCGGCTTCCTGTTCGGCTACGACAGCTCCGTGATCAACGGCGCCGTCTCCGGGATCCAGCAGAAGTTCGGCGTCGGCGACGGCGTGACCGGCCTGATCGTCTCCTCCGCCCTGCTGGGCTCGGCGGTCGGCGCCGCACTGGCCGGCCGGTTCGCCGACCGCTACGGCCGCATCAAGGTGATGAAGGCGGGCGCGCTGCTGTTCGCGGTCAGCGCCGTCGGCTCGATGCTCCCGTTCTCCGCCTGGGACCTCGCCCTCTGGCGCGTCCTCGGCGGCGCCGCCATCGGCATCGCCTCGGTGATCGCCCCGACGTACATCGCCGAGGTCGCGCCGACCAGGTACCGGGGCCGGCTGGCCTCGTTCCAGCAGGCCGCGATCGTGCTCGGCATCGCGATCTCCCAGCTGGTCAACTGGGTGCTGGCCGACGCGGCCGGCGGCGACACCCGCGGCCGCCTGCTCGGCCTGGAGGCCTGGCAGTGGATGCTCGGGATCTGCGTCGTCCCGGCCGCCGTGTACTTCGTGCTCGCCTCGGTGATCCCGGAGTCCCCGCGCTACCTGATCCAGGCCGGCCGCCTGGACGACGCCCGGGCCGTGCTCGCCGACGTCGAGGGCCGGGACGTCGACGCCGACGCCCGGATCGCCGAGATCCAGGGGCTGATCGAGTCCGACCACCGGCCGCGCTTCCGCGACCTGCTCGACGGGCGCTTCGGCCTGCTGCCGATCGTCTGGGTCGGCATCGGCCTGTCGGTCTTCCAGCAGCTCGTCGGCATCAACGTGATCTTCTACTACTCGTCGATCCTGTGGCAGTCGGTCGGCATCGACCAGAGCAACTCGCTGCTGATCAGCTTCGTCGGCTCGGTCATCAACATCCTCGGCACGGTGGTCGCGATCCTGCTGGTGGACCGGATCGGGCGCAAGCCGCTCGCGCTGATCGGCTCGGCGGGCATGGCCGTCGCCCTGGGCGCGGCCGGCTGGGCGTTCTCCTCGGCCACCGGCAGCGGGGACAACGTCTCGCTGCCCGACCTGCAGGGCACCGTCGCGCTGGTCGCGGCCAACGCCTTCGTGCTGTTCTTCGCGATGTCCTGGGGCGTCGTGGTCTGGGTGATGCTCGGCGAGATGTTCCCGAACCGGGTCCGGGCCGCCGCGCTGTCCGTCGCCGCCTCCGCGCAGTGGCTCGCCAACTGGGCGATCACCGTGTCGTTCCCGTCGCTGTCGCGCTGGAACCTGTCCGCGACCTACCTGGTGTACGCGGCCTTCGCCGCCCTGTCGATCGTCTTCGTCGCGAAGTTCATGAAGGAGACCAAGGGCGTCCGGCTGGAGGACATGGGCTGATCCGACAGTCGGACCTTCGGCCCCCGCACCCTAGCGCCATGAGCGCGGGTGCGGGGGCCGAATCGTTCACTCCCTGCGGTGGCGCGAGCACCTCCGGTACTCCTGATCGGCAGGAGGGATGTGTCCTTGATCTTCAACCGGCTCCGCACCCGCAGACCAGCCGCCGCCCCCGCCGGCGCCTGTCCGTACGCCCACGCCCCGGCCGGGCACCCGCAGACCGCCCCGGGGCCGTCGCCGGTGATCGACCGCCGCACCGGTCCGTCGCCGTCCACCGCACCGTCGTCCACCGGAGTGCCGTCCACCGCACCTCCGTCCGTCGGAGTGCCGTCCACCGCACCTCCGTCCACCGGACCGCTGTCCACCGAACCGGCGCACGCCGGCCCGCCGCGCGCCGACTCGTCGCCGTCCCCCGACCTGCCGCCCGCCGGTCCGCCACCCTTCACCGACCAGGAGCAGGCGGCCGAGTTCATCCGGCAGTTCCACCGGGAGCAGCCCGCCGCCGGCGCCCCGGACGACCGGCTCCGGGCCGTCCGCGACGAGATCGAACGCACCGGCACCTACGAGCACACCCCGGCCGAACTGGCCTACGGCGCCAAACTCGCCTGGCGCAACGCCGCCCGCTGCATCGGCCGGCTGTACTGGCGCAGCCTGGTGGTGCGCGACCTGCGCCACCTCGGTTCGGCCGACGACATCGCCGCCGAGTGCTTCGAGCACCTGCGGCTGGCGGGCAACGGCGGGCGGATCCGCCCGGTGGTGTCGGTGTTCGCCCCCGACCGCCCGGGCCGCCCGGCCGCCCGCATCCTCAACCAGCAGCTGGTCCGCTACGCCGGCCACCGCGACGGCGGCGCCGTGGTCGGCGACCCGGCCGGCGTCGCCCTGACCGCCCGCGCCCGCGACCTCGGCTGGAAGTGCGCCGAGGACCGCTTCGAGGTGCTGCCGCTGCTGGTCCAGGAGCGGCCCGGCGAGCGGCCCGACTGGTACGGGCTGCCCGACGACACCGCGCTGGAGGTGCCGCTGAGCCACCCCGCGTACGACTGGTTCGCCGACCTCGGGCTGCGCTGGTACGCGGTGCCCGCGATCAGCGACATGACGCTGGAGATCGGCGGCGTCCGCTACCCGACCGCGCCGTTCAACGGCTGGTACATGGGCACCGAGATCGGCGCCCGCAACCTCGCCGACGCCGACCGCTACGCCATGCTCGGCACCGTCGCCGAACGGCTGGGCCTGGACACCTCCAGCGACCGCACGCTCTGGCGCGACCGCGCGCTGATCGAGCTCAACATCGCCGTGCTGCACTCCTTCCAGGAGGCCGGGGTGACGATCGCCGACCACCACACCGAGTCGGAGCGTTTCCTCAAGCACGTCGCCCAGGAGAAGCGGCTCGGGCGACCGACCCCGGCGGACTGGAGCTGGATCGTGCCACCGGTCTCCGGCGGCCTCACCCCCGTCTACCACCGCTACTACGACCCGGTGGACCCGTCGCTGCGCCCGGCCTTCGTCCCGCGCGAGCCCTGGTGAGGGCGGTCCCGGCCTGAGGGCGTCCCGGCCTGAGGGTGCTCCCGGTAAGGGCGGCGGTCCGGGTGAGGGCGGTCCCGGCCTGAGGGCGGTCCCGGTGTGAGGGCGCTCCCGGCGTGAGGGTGCCGGGCCGGGGGCGTCAGCGCCCGCTGGACCGCGCTGCGCGCTCGTGCTGCCCGTGCTGCTCGGGCTGCTCCGGGCGCTCCACGCGCTGCAGGCGTTCGAAGCGCAGGACCAGTCCGTCGAGCAGTGCCTCCAGCCCGGTCTCGAAGGCCCCTTCGTCCACCGCCCCCCGGTGCCCGGCCAGCCGGTGCGCCTCGCCGAGGTGCGGGTAGTCCGCCGCGTCGTAGACCTCGGCGTCCGCCGGGAAGCCGGCCGCGAAGGAGGCCAGCGCCGAGCCGGTGACGAAGTAGCGCATCAGCGCGCCGATCCGGGTGGCCTGGCCGCGCGGCCAGCCGGCCTCGACCAGGTGGCCGAACACGGCGTCGGCCAGGCGCAGCGCGTTCGGCCGCCGGCCGGGGCCCTGGGCCAGCACCGGCACGATGTTGGGGTGGGCGGCGAGCGCGGCGCGGTAGGAGCGGGCCCAGTCGCGCAGTGCGTCCGGCCAGGGGGTCGGCGGGGTGCCGGGCCGGACCGGACCGGCCCCGTCGGCGGTGTCGCCGGTGGCGCCGGTGTCGCCGGTGTCGCCGACGGCCGCTGTGTCGGCGGCACCAGCAGCGCCAGCTGCGCCCGGGCCGCCGAACATCGACAGGTCGACCTCGCCGATCACGCTGTCCACCACGGCGTCCAGCAGTTCGTCCTTGGTCGCGACGTGGTTGTAGAGCGAGGGCCCGCTGACCGAGAGCTCGGTGGCCAGTCGGCGGGTCGAGAGGGCGGCCAGGCCCTCGGCGTCGATCAGCCGCAGCGCGGCGGCGACGATCAGCTCGCGGCTGAGCAGCGGGGTGCGCGGGCGGGCCATCGGGATGCCTCCTCCGGTTCGTCCGGTCGGGTGGGTGGGGACCGATTCTGGCAGGTGCCCCTTCCCAGCGCGGCCCGGCCGGGGCTACAGTCCACCCGTAAAACTTGCAGCGCTAGTTTACGGGCCGGGAGGCGCCGTGAACCCGGGAACCGCCGTGGAGGAGTCACCGTGAACCTGGAGCTGTCCGAGGAGCAGAGCGCCGTCCGCGACCTAGCCGCCGAATTCGCGGACCGCGAGATCGCCCCGTACGCCGCCGACTGGGACCGCGCCGAGTCCGTCGACCGCGCGATCATCGGCAAGCTGGCCCGGCTCGGCTTCCTCGGCCTGACCATCCCCGAGGAGTACGGCGGCAGCGGTGGCGACCACCTCGCGTACTGCCTCGTCCTGGAGGAGCTCGGCCGCGGCGACTCCGCGGTGCGCGGCATCGTCTCGGTCTCGCTCGGCCTGGTCGCCAAGTCGGTCAACGCCCACGGCACCGAGGAACAGAAGCGGCACTGGCTCCCCCGGCTCACCTCCGGGGAGTCGCTCGCCTGCTTCGCGCTCACCGAACCCGGCACCGGCTCCGACGCGGCCAACCTCACCACCCGAGCCGTCCGGGACGGCTCGGACTGGCTGATCAGCGGCGCCAAGACCTTCATCACCAACGGCACCTGGGCCGACGTCGCCCTGGTCTTCGCCCGCACCGGCGGCGACGACCCCGACCGGCAGGGGCACCGCGGGATCACCGCCTTCCTCGTGCCCACCGACCTGCCCGGCTTCACCCGCACCGAGATCCACGGCAAGCTCGGCCTGCGCGGCCAGGCCACCGCCGAACTCGCCTTCGACGAGGTCCGGGTGCCGGACACCGCCCGGCTCGGCGAGGTCGGCCGGGGCTTCCGGGTGGCGATGTCCGCGCTGGCCAAGGGCCGGATGTCGGTCGCGGCCGGCTGCGTCGGCATCGCCCGCGCCTGCCTGGACGCCGCCGTCCGGTACGCGGGCGAGCGCGAGCAGTTCGGCAAGCCGATCGCCTCCCACCAGCTCGTCCAGGAACTGCTGGCCGGCATCGCGGTCGACGTCGAGGCCGCCCGGCTGCTCACCTGGAAGGTCGCCGACCACATCGACCGCGGCCTGCCCTTCGCCACCGAGTCCTCCGTCGCCAAGCTCCACGCCAGCGAGGCCGCCGTGCGCGCCGCCAACAACGCCCTCCAGGTGTTCGGCGGCTACGGCTTCATCGACGAGTACCCCGTCGGCAAGTACCTGCGCGACGCCCGCGTGATGACGCTCTACGAGGGCACCAGTCAGATCCACCAGCTGCTCATCGGCCGCGCCCTCACCGGCGTCAACGCCTTCTGACCCGCGCGGCGCCGCGGGAACCCTCCCGGGCGCGCCGCCCCGACCCGCCCGGACCCCGTGTCCCGGGCCCAGCCCCGGGCCCCACCGCCCGGACCCCGTGTCCCGGGCCTCGTGTCCAGGGCCTCGTGTCCAGGGCCCCACCGCCCGAACACCGCGCCCACCCGAGAGCCCCACACCCCCGCACCGAACATCCCCCGACCCCGCACCTCCCCACCGGAGCGATCGGCCCCACCGGACCGTTCCTCCCACCGGACCCATCGGATAGGAGCCCGACGACGTGCGTCCCGTCTACTTCGCCGCAGCCCGCCGCACACCCATCGGCCGACTGCGCGGAGCGCTCGCCACCGTCCGGCCGGACGACCTCTCGGCCACCGTGCTGCGCGCCCTGCTCGCCGACGTACCCGCCCTCGACCCCGCCCGCATCGACGACGTCTACTGGGGCGCCGCCAACCAGGCCGGCGAGGACAACCGCAACGCCGCCCGGATGGCCGTCCTGCTGGCCGGCCTCCCGGACACCGTCCCCGGAGCGACCGTCAACCGGCTCTGCGCCTCCGGCATGGAGGCCGTCACCCTCGCCGCCCGGGCCATCGGCTCCGGCGAGGCCGACGTCGTCCTGGCCGGCGGCTGCGAGTCGATGACCCGCGCCCCCTTCGTCCTCCCCCGCCCCGACGAGGCCCTGCCGCACCGGATCGAGACCCACGACACCCGGCTCGGCTGGCGGCTGACCAACCCGCGGATGGCCGAACTCCACGGCGTCCTCAGCATGGGAGAGACCGCCGAGGAGGTGGCCGGCCGCTACGGCATCGGCCGGGAGCGCCAGGACGCCTTCGCCCTGCGCAGCCACCAGCGGGCCGCCGCCGCCCGCAAGGACGGGCACTTCGACGCCGAGCTGATCCCGGTCGAGCGCCCGGACGGCGTGACGGTCGACCAGGACGAGTGCATCCGCGAGGACACCAGCCTGGAGAAGCTCGCCCGGCTCAAGCCCGCCTTCCGCCCCGGCGGCACCGTGACCGCCGGCAACGCCTCGCCGATGAACGACGGCGCGGCCGGGCTCGTCCTGGTCAGCGAGGAGGCGCTGCACGACCTCGGACTGCGCCCGCTCGGCCGGTACGTGGCCGGCGCCTCCGCCGGGGTGCACCCGGACGTCATGGGCATCGGCCCGGTGCCGGCCACCCGGAAGGTGCTCGGCCGCGCCGGCTGGTCGCTCGCCGACCTGGACACCGCCGAACTCAACGAGGCCTTCGCCGCCCAGGCCCTGGCCTCCGCCGACGGCATCGGGTTCACCCCCGAACAGGCCGACGAGCTGGTCAACCCGACCGGCGGGGCCATCGCGCTCGGCCACCCGCTGGGCGGATCCGGCGCGCGCATCCTCACCACCCTGCTGCACCGGATGCGCCGCACCGGCGCGCGGCGCGGACTGGCCACCATGTGTGTGGGCGTCGGTCAGGGCACCGCCGTCCTCGTCGAGAACGTCCTCTGAGGGAGTGACCGAAGTGACTGAAGTCAACGGGTTCGAAGGCCGCTTCGCCGGCAGGGTCGCCGTCGTCACCGGAGCCGCGCAGGGCATCGGCGCGGCCACCGCCCGCCGGCTCGCCGAGGAGGGCGCGGTCGTCGCCGTCGTCGACCTCACCGCCGAGCGGGCGGCCGGGACGGTCTCCGAGATCACCGCCAAGGGCGGCACCGCGCGGGCCTACGGCTGCGACGTGGCCGACTACGACGCGGTGGAGGCGGTGTTCGCCCAGGTCGCGGCGGACCTCGGCGGGGTGCACATCCTGGTCAACAACGCCGGGATCACCCGCGACAATCTCTTCTTCAAGATGCCGAAGGCCGACTGGGACACCGTCCTGACGGTCAACCTGACCAGCGCGTACAACTGCAGCCACGTCGCGCAGAAGTACATGGTGGCGCAGAAGTACGGCAAGATCGTCTCGCTCAGCTCGCGCTCCGCCCTGGGCAACCGGGGGCAGGCCAACTACGCGGCCGCCAAGGCCGGCATCCAGGGCCTCACCGCGACCCTGGCGATCGAACTCGGGCCGTTCAACATCAACGTCAACGCCGTCGCCCCCGGGTACATCGCCACCCCGATGACCGCCGCCACCGCGGAGCGGGTCGGCAGCACCGCCCAGGAGCACCAGGAGGAGGTCTCCGCCCGGACCCCGCTGCGCCGCGTCGGGCAGCCGGAGGAGATCGCGTCGGTGGTCGCCTTCCTGGCCAGCGAGGACGCCTCCTACGTCAGCGGGCAGACGCTGTACGTCAACGGCGGGGCGCGGTAGGCCCGGCGGCGGGGCCCGCCCCGTCCGGTGGTCCCGGCGGACCCGTCGGGTGGTCCCGGCGGACCCGTCGGGTGGTCCCGGCGGACCCGTCGGGTGGTCCCGGCGGACCCGTCGGGTGGTCCCGGCGGGCCCGCCCGCGGCGGCGGGCTTCAGCTGACGTGTCATCACATGACCGTCCGGGGAGTGCGGTTACCTTCCCCTGGGACGGCCTTTACCTTTTCGCGTGGCCGAGCATGACCATGGTCCGGTGGGACGACCCCACCAAATGACTATGGCATGATCATGCGACAGTCGATGGGATGGCCGCACCGACCCGACCGGACCAGGTCGGGCCCAGCGTCCCAAGGAGTCCCATGGGCAGCCCCGCCACCCTCCGCCGCGCCCTGGCTCTGCTCGCCGTCGGGGCCACCGCCCTCACGGCCGGCACCATCGCCGTACCGGCCGTCGGCACCGCGACCGCCGCCCCCTCGCACGACCTCACGGGCGTCCACGTCCGCCCCGCCTCCTTCGGGCACCACAACGCCCAGGCGCGCCCCGTGCCCCTGAGCACCACCCAGTGCGTCAGCCAGATCGGCATCCACTGCTACTCGCCGCTGCAGTACCGGACCGCCTACAACCTGGACCCGCTGTACCAGCAGGGCGTCACCGGCAAGGGCCGCACGATCGTCATCGTCGACTCCTTCGGCTCCCCGACCATCCAGCACGACCTGGAGGTCTTCGACAAGCAGTGGGGCATCCCCGACACCAACGTCGAGGTGGTCAAGTGGGGCAACGTCCCCGTCTTCGACCCGAAGAACCCCGACCACACCGGCTGGGCCGGCGAGACCACCCTGGACGTCGAGTACGCCCACGCCGTCGCCCCCGACGCGCACATCGTCCTGGTCGAGACCGGCGTCGCCGAGACCGAGGGCACCACCGGTCTGCCCGAGATGATGGACGCCGAGAAGGCCCTCATCAAGGAAGGCCGCGGCGACGTCATCTCGCAGAGCTTCGGCGCCACCGAGAACACCTTCCCGGGCTACGACAAGGGCGACTTCAAGTCGCTCACCGACCTGCGCTACGCCTTCCAGGCCGCCGCGGACCACAACGTCACCGTGCTCGCCGCCTCCGGCGACAACGGCGCCACCGACGCGCAGGCCAACGGCACCGACCTGTACCCGTACAAGGTCAACTCGTGGCCGTCCTCCGACCCGCTGGTCACCTCCATCGGCGGTACCCAGCTGACCCTGGACGACAGCGGCAAGCGCACCGCGGCCGACAAGGTCTGGCACGACCAGTACGGCGCCGGCGGCGGTGGCGTCTCCGGCATCTTCGAGCGCCCGTGGTACCAGGCCGGCGTCGCCAACGTCACCGGCAACCACCGCGGCACGCCCGACATCAGCATGAGCGCCGCGGTCGACGGCGCCGCCTGGACCTACGAGTCCTACGACCCGACCGCGGTCGGCTGGCACCTCACCGGCGGCACCAGCGAGGCCACCCCGCTGTTCTCCGGCGTCGTCGCCCTCGCCGACCAGCTCGCCGGCCACCGTCTCGGCCAGCTCAACTGGCGCCTCTACGGCCTCAACCTGCTCCCGAGCGACTGGAGCGGCATCGTGGACGTCAAGGACGGGGACAACGGCTGGAACGGCGTCACCGGCTACAACGCCGCCAAGGGCTACGACCTCGCCAGCGGCCTGGGCACCATCGACGGCAACAAGTTCGTCCACGCCATCGCCGGTCGGTGACGGCGCACCGCGGGTGACGATCGACAGGTGACGAGTAACAGGTAACAAGTAACAGCGGACAGATAACAGATTTCAACATCTGTTATCTGTCCGCTGTCATCTGTCTGCCGTCATCCGTTCGCCGTTCCCCGCTCGTCAGGCCGCCCGGGCCGTCCGTACGCCCGGCGGAGCCGGTGGGGCGCCGCACGTCCGATCCCGCGCAGCTCGGCGCGGTGGCGCAGCAGCGCGTAGGGGCCGAGCACGCCGACCGACATGACGTTGCGCCAGAACGCGATGG
>NZ_JBFAZB010000060.1:0-50680 GCF_040681575.1 Kitasatospora sp. NPDC051702 | reverse complement strand
CCGACGATTCCCAAAAAGGACAACCGAAGCGTCAGTCAGTGGGCGAGTCAGGACCTCAGGCGATGCCATGGCCAATCCTCACTGTCAGTGGGTGGCTGCGGGGCCGCCGCCGAGGCAGAGTTCGCCGCCGGGGCTCTGCAGCAGGGTGTGGACGAAGAGCAGTTCGACGCCGGCCGGCGCGTCGGCGGCGATGCAGTGCGGGGTGAGCGAGTCGAAGTGGGCGGAGTCGCCGACGTCGAGCCGGTGGACGCGGTCGCCGAGGGTGAGCCTGAGCCGCCCCTGGAGGACGTACAGCCACTCCTCGCCGGGGTGGACCCGGACCACCGCGTCCTGCACGCCGGGCGGCACGTGCACCCGCAGCGCCTGCATGGCGCGGCCGGGGGCGCCGGCGCGGCGGTAGCCCCAGCCGCCGGCCCGGCCGGGGTCGATGGCGCCGCCGCGGACCACCGGGTCGGGTTCGGCCATGGTCTCGCCGAGGAGGCCCGAGACGGAGGTGCCGTAGGCGCGGGCGAGGCCGAGCAGGACGGGGAGGGACGGCTGGCGGCGGCCGGTCTCCAGCCGGGACAGATAGGCTGGGGAGAGCCCGACCCGCGCGGAGGCCACTTCGAGCGTCAGGCGGCTGCTGAGCCGGTGTTCCCGGAGGCGGGCGGCGAGGCCGGCCACCTCCTGGTCGTCGAGCTGGTCTCCCGGGGCGGGGGCCCCGGTCGGGCTGGTGGTCATGTGACCAGTGGACACCCGCCGTGCCGCTCGGGCAAGAATTTTGCCTCAGGGGCAAATCGCCTGAGGGCTCCGGCGTCGGGCCGCGGGCCGGACCGGCCTCACGGCCGCGGGATGTTGCGCAGGTTGCTGCGGGCCAGGTCGATCATGCGACCGACCCCGCCGGAGAGCACCGTCCGCCCGGCGGCCAGCGCGAAACCCTTCAGCTGGGCCGCGGTGATGTGCGGCGGGATCGACAGCGCGTTGGGGTCGGTGACCACGTCGACGAGCGCGGGCCCGGGCCGTTCCAGCGCCTCGGCCAGCACCTCGCGGACCCGGCCCGGTTCGGTCACCCGTTTCGCCGGGACGCCCATCGCCCGGGCGATGCCCGCGTAGTCCACGTCCCCGTTGTCGATCTCCGACTCCGGGTAGCCGGAGACCAGCATCTCCAGCTTGATCATGCCGAGCGCTCCGTTGTTGAAGACGACGGTCTTCACCGGCAGCCGGTGCTTGGCGACCGTGAGCAGCTCGCCGAGCAGCATGCCGATCCCGCCGTCACCCGCCATCGCGATGACCTGCCGCCCGGGGCAGGCGAGTTGGGCGCCGATCGCGTGCGGCAGGGCGTTGGCCATCGAACCGTGCAGGAAGGAGCCGATCACCCGGCGGCGCCCGTTGGGCTGCAGGTAGCGGGCGGCCCAGACGTTGTTCATGCCCGTGTCCACAGTGAACACCGCGTCGGCGGCGGCCACGTCGTCGAGCACCGAGGCGACGTACTCCGGGTGGATCGGCAGGTGCTCCTCGATGTCCCGGGTGTACGCGCCGACCACGTCCTCCAGCGCCCGGCAGTGCCTGCGCAGCATCCCGTCGAGGAAGGACCGGTCGGGCGAGGCCTCCAGCAGCGGCAGGACGGCCCGCAGGGTGGCCGCGACGTCCCCGTGGACGGCCAGCTCCAGGGCGCTGCGGCGGCCCAGCCGGGTGGCGTCGTGGTCGACCTGGACGGTGTGCACCTGCGGCAGGAAGGAGTCGTACGGGAAGTCGGTGCCGAGCAGCAGGACCAGGTCGGCGGAGTGCAGGGCCTCGTGGCAGGCGCCGTAGCCGAGCAGCCCGCTCATCCCGACGTCGTAGGGGTTGTCGAACTGGATCCACTCCTTGCCCCGCAGCGAGTGCCCCACCGGTGCGTTCAGGGCCTGCGCGAGCTCCATCACCTCCGCGTGCGCCCCGCGGACCCCCGCACCGCAGAACAGCGCGACCTTGCGGGCCGCGTTGAGCAGCCGGGCCAGCTCCTGCACCTGCGACCACGGCGGCGCGGCCACGGCCTGCTCGGTGAGGAAGTGACTGCTGCCGGTGGGCCCGGCCGCGGGCAGCGCGGCGACGTCCCCGGGGAAGGCCAGCACCGAGACGCCGTGCGAGCCGAGCGCGTGCTGGACGGCGATCCGCAGCAGCCGGGGCAGCTGGGCGGGGGTGGAGACCATCTCGCACCAGTTGCTGCAGTCGGTGAACACCCGCTCGGGGTGGGTCTCCTGGAAGAACCCGGTGCCGATCTGGCCGGACGGGATGTGCGAGGCCAGCGCCAGCACCGGCAGTCCGCTGCGCTGGGCGTCGTAGAGGCCCTGGACGAGGTGGGTGTTGCCGGGCCCGCAGGAACCGGCGCAGACGGCCAGCCGGCCGCTCAGCTCCGCCTCCGCGGCGGCCGCGAACGCGCCGGCCTCCTCGTTGCGCACGTGCACCCAGCTGATGCCCTCGGCCCGCCGGATCGCGTCCACGACCGGGTTGAGGCTGTCCCCGACCACCCCGTAGACCCGCTCCACCCCGGCCTGCCGGAGCACCTCCACCATCTGTTCGGCCACGCTCGCCACGGGTGCTCTCCTTCCCGCCGTTACCGCCGCCCGCCGCCCGCCGCCCGCTCGGGTGCCGGCGGCCGCCGGCTGCCACAGGACACCTGCACCCTCCGGCGGCCGGGCCCGGCCCGCACCCGGGGCGGGCCGAACAGGTGAGGCCGCCGCGGGGGCGGGGCGGGGGGGCGATCCGGCTACTCCGCCGCCAGGTGGTCCGG
This sequence comes from Kitasatospora sp. NPDC051702, assembly GCF_040681575.1. Lineage (NCBI taxonomy): Bacteria > Bacillati > Actinomycetota > Actinomycetes > Kitasatosporales > Streptomycetaceae > Kitasatospora > Kitasatospora sp. NPDC051702. The sequence continues at coordinate 47,931 of NZ_JBFAZB010000060.1, read as the reverse complement.
CGACTGCCCGACCTTGCCGGCGGCCACGCCCGCCTGCGCCTGGCGCCGGGCCGGCTCCCGGCCGGGCGGCTGCGCGCACCGCTCCTGGGCCGGCGGCACGGTGGTCGGCAGGGTCACCGGCTCCCCCGCCTTCACCTGCACCAGCTCGCCGTCGTGGCGCAGGTGGAGCACCTCGCCGCGGCGCAGCGTGTACGTCGTCCCCTCGTGGGTGATCCGGACGCCGAGCAGCTGCCCGCGGACCAGCAGCGAGAAGCCGAGGCGCATCAGTCCGGCCGGCAGCCGGGGCCGGAAGGACAGCGCCTCCCCGTGGTCGCGCAGCCCGCCGAAGCCGGCCACCAGCGCGACGCAGGCCCCGGCGAGGGAGGCCATGTGCAGGCCGTCGCGGGTGTTGCCGCCCAGGTCGTGCAGGTCCATCAGGGCGGCTTCGGCGGTGTAGTCGTAGGCGAGGTCGAGCTGGCCGACCTCGGCGGCGATCACCGCCTGGGTGCACGCGGAGAGCGAGGAGTCACGGACGGTCAGGCGCTCGTAGTAGGCGAAGTTGCGGGCCTTCTGCTCGTCGGTGAAGGCGTCGCCCCTGACCTGCATGGCGAGCACCAGGTCGGCCTGCTTGACCACCTGCTTGCGGTACAGGTCGAAGTAGGGGAAGTGCAGCAGCAGCGGGTACTTCTCGGGCGGGGTGTGCTCGAAGTCCCAGACCTGGTGGTGGGTGAAGCCGTCGGCCTGGGGGTGGACGCCGAGGTCCTCGTCGTACGGGACGTACATCGCGGCGGCGGCGTCCCGCCAGGCGGCGGTCTCCTCGGTGTCGACGCCGAGGTCGGCGGCCTCGCGCGGGTGGCGGACGGCGGCCTCGGCGGCGGCGCGCAGGTTCGACTGCGCCATCAGGTTGGTGAACACGTTGTTGTCGGCGACGGCGCTGTACTCGTCGGGGCCGGTGACGCCCTCGATGCGGAACCTGCCGGCGACGTCGTGGTGGCCGAGCGAGCGCCACATCCGGGCGGTCTCGACGAGGAGTTCGAGCCCGTACTCGCGCTCGAACTCGGCGTCCGCGGTGGCCCGGACGTAGCGGGCGACGGCGGCCGCGATGTCGGCGCCGATGTGGAACGCGGCGGTGCCGGCCGGCCAGTACCCGGAGCACTCCTCGCCGCGGATCGTCCGCCAGGGGAACACCGCTCCGGCCAGGCCGAGTTGGGCGGCCCGTTCGCGGGCCAGCGGGAGGGTGGTGTGCCGCCAGCGCAGCGCCTGGTTGACGGCGCCGGGCAGGCAGTAGGTGAGCACCGGCAGGACGAAGGTCTCGGTGTCCCAGAAGCTGTGGCCGTCGTAGCCGGGGCCGGTCAGCCCCTTGGCCGGGATGGCCCGCTCCTCGCTGCGGGCGCCGGCCTGCAGGACGTGGAAGACGGCGAACCGGACGGCCTGCTGGAGTTCGACGTCGCCCTCGATCTCGACGTCGCTGTTCTCCCAGAACTCCCGCAGGTAGTCGGCCTGTTCGGCGACCAGGCCGTCCCAGCCGGTGTACCGGGCGGCGGTCAGCGCGGCCTCCACCTGGTCCCGGACGGCGGGCAGCGAGCGGGTGGCCGACCACCCGTAGGACATGAACTTGACCAGCCGCAGCCGCTGCCCGGGCGCGAGCACGGTGGTGACGCTGACCCGGCACTGGTCCGGCGTGGCCTCCGCGACGGTGTCGAGCCGCTCGGGCCCCTCGATGAGGTGGTCCATCCCGGCGGCGACCCGGATGCCGCTGTAGCGGGTGCGGTGCACCAGGACGGCCTTGCCGTCCGCGGCGTGGTGCGCCTCGGACTGCAGCGGCGCCTCCAGGACAGCCGCGGCCCGCGGGTCCCCCTCGGGGCCGCCGGGCAGCTGCTCGTTGGCGACCAGCTCGGACTGCAGCACGATCCGCACCGGCTCGTCGACCGCCTCGACGCTGTACTCGACGGCGGCGACGGCCCGCTGGGTCAGCGAGACCAGCCGGGTGGAGCGCACCCGGATCGTCCGGCCGGCCGGGGAGGTCCACTCGGCCTCCCGGTTCAGCAGGCCCTCGCGGAAGTCCAGCCAGCGCCGGTGGCTGACCAGTTCGCCGTAGCGCAGGTCGAAGGGCTCGTCGTCGACCAGCAGCCGGATGATCTTGCCGTTGGTCACGTTGATGACGCTCTGGCTGGACTCCGGGTAGCCGTAGCCGCCCTCGCCGTACGGCAGCGGGCGCAGCTCGAAGACGCCGTTGAGGTAGGTGCCGGGCAGGCCGTGCGGCTCGCCCTCGTCGAGGTTGGCGCGCAGGCCGATGTGGCCGTTGGAGAGCGCGAACAGGGACTCGGCGCGGGCCATCGAGGTCAGGTCCAGCCCCTGTTCGACGATCTGCCAGGGGTCGACGGCGAAGTTGTCCAGGCCGGTCATGCGTCCTCCTCCGCCGCGAGCAGCTCGGCGAGGTCGTCGACGACCACGCTCGCACCGTCCCGACGCAGCTCGGCGGCCTGGCCGGTGCGGTTCACCCCGACCACCGCGCCGAAGCCGCCGGCCCGGCCGGAGGCCACCCCGGCCAGCGCGTCCTCGAACACGGCGGCGTGCGCGGGCTCGACGCCGAGCGTGCGGGCGGCGTAGAGGTAGGTGTCGGGCGCGGGTTTGCCGGGCAGGCCCTCGCGCTTGGCGACGACGCCGTCCACGATCACGTCGAACAGTTCCTCGATGCCCGCCGCCCGCAGCACGTCGTGGCAGTTGGCGCTGGAGGACACCACCGCGCTGGGCAGGCCGAGCGCCTGCAGCCGGCGCACGTAGGCGACCGAGCCCTCGTAGGGCCGGACGCCCTGCTCGCGGATCATCCGCAGCACGGTGTCGTTCTTGGCGAGGCTGATCCCTTGCACGGTACGGGCGTTGGGCGGGTCGGCGTCGGTCCCCTCGGGCAGGTCGACGCCCCGGCTGCGCAGGAACGTCCGGGTGCCGTCGAGGCGCGGGCGGCCGTCCACGTAGGCGTCGTAGTCGGTGACGGCGTCGAAGGGGACGAACTGCCCGCCGGTGCGCGCCGCTTCGGCACGCAGGAAGGTGTCGAAGGTGTCCTTCCAGGCCGCCGCGTGCACCTCGGCGGTCCGGGTGAGGACCCCGTCGAGGTCGAAGAGGAATGCGCGGATGTCGTCCGGTAGCCCCAGCATGGGTGCAGTCTTACCCGCGAACACGGGGAAGCCGCCCATTTCCCGGCGGCGCGTCGCGGAAGGGCGGCTTCCGGCCCGCCCGGCCGCGCCCGGCCCGGGACCGGGCCGGGGCCGGGGTCAGGACCGGGGCGGGGGCCGGGACGGGCACCGGGGTCGGGGGCCGGCACCAGGGTCGGGGGCCGGCATCGGGTGCGGGCGGCGTCGGCCGGATCAGGGCGAGTCGGGCATCTGCGCCTCGGCGGCCGCCGTCACCGCGAAGACCGCGCCCTGCGGGTCCGAGACCACGGCCATCCGGCCCGACTGCATGTCGAACGGCGGCTGGATCACCGCGCCGCCGGCCTTGACCAGGGCGTCGACGGTCGAGTCCACGTCGTCCACCGAGAAGTACGCCATCCAGTGCGAGGGCGTGCCCGTCGCCAGGTACCCGGCGACCGGCTGCATGCCGCCCACCGTGCGGTCGCCGACGTTCAGCGAGTAGTAGCCCTCCATGCCCTGGATGGTCGCCGGGCGCAGCCCGAGCGCCTGGTGGTAGAAGGCTCCGGCCAGGCCGGTGTCCGTGGTGTTGAGCTCGTTCCAGACCAGCGCTCCCGGCTCGTTGACCACGCCCGCGCCGATGAAGTCGACCTTCTGCCAGACGCCGAACACCGCGCCGGTCGGGTCGGCGGCGACCAGCATCCGGCCGACGGTGCCGACGTCCATCACCGGGTAGAGGATCGTGCCGCCGTGCTCGGAGATCGACCGGCTGCTCGCGTCGGCGTCGTCCGAGGCCAGGTAGGTGGTCCAGCCGACCGGCGGCAGCGGCTGGCCCTCGGGCGCGGACTGCGCCATGATCCCGGCGACCGGCTTGCCGTTGAGCGAGCACACGGAGTAGCCGCCGAACTCGGCCGGGCCGACCTCGCCCTGCCAGCCGAACAGGTCGCGGTAGAAGTCGAGCGCGGCCTGCTGGTCGCTCGCCATCAGATCGATCCAGCACGGGGTGCCGGGCTTGTACGGAGCGGTGACTACGGGCATTGCTGGGCCTCCCGGAGGCAGTGGTCGCCGGCGCGGTGGTCGTCGGGGCGGGCGGTCGTCGGGGCGGGCGGTCGTCGGGGCGGGCGGCCGTCGGCCGTCCGGTGCCGACCGTCCGCGCGAACGGCCGTACACGGCCACCATCGGCCCGCCACCGCGATCCCGCCACCGGACGGCGCCCTGCTGGGCGACCGGGCACGGAGCGACCACCGGGCGGTCACCCGGCGTCGTGCCGGGACGCCGTGACGAAGTACGGCTGCACCTTGCCGCTCTGCGCGTAGTCCTTGAGCCGGACCAGCAGTTCGGCCCAGGTGCCGGCGACCATCGGGACGCCCTCCTCGCTGCCCGGCTGCCAGCCGCCGTGCCGGAACAGCAGGCGGGTGCGGTCGGGCGCGTCGGGCTGGTCGGCGAGGTCCCAGCTGATCCAGGTGCCGGCCCAGTGCGGCGGGAAGGCGCCCGCGTTGGCCCACACCACCCGGTCGAGGTCGGCCCGCTCGCGGCGCAGCCGGAACGGCTCGGGCACCCCCGGGAAGTCGAACAGCAGGACGTCGCCCTCCCGGTCCACCGCCGTGGTCCACCAGCTGGTCAGCCCGTCGTGCGTGTTCAGCGCGGCGAGGACGACGGCCCGGGGCGCGGCGATGTCGAACTGCAGGGCGATCTCGGGCATCGGGTCCGCCTTTCGCTGGGCTGCGCGGCTCCCCCCGCCCCTCCTCCGGCCACCATGGCACGACCCCCGGGCCGACGCGCCCCGGAGGGCGCCGGCCCGGGGGTCGTCCCGGTGCGTCGCGGCGGGGCGGGCCTCAGCCGCCGCTGCCGTAGGTGGTGTTCGCGCAGATGTCGTCGTCCGCCGAGCGGGCGTCGTTGGTGACGGTGGTGGGCAGCGGCGCCGGGGTCGCCGGGGTGCCCGCGGCCGTGCCGCTCGCCGACGCGCCGGCCGCACCGGTGGCGGAGCCCGCGCCGTTGGCCGCGGCGAAGTCCTTGCCGACGATCACCGTCACGCCCGCCGAGTTGCCGGCCTCGACGCTGGCGCCCGGGAAGAGCGCGGCGACCTTGTCGGCGTTCGCCTTCTGCCCGGAGCCGTACTCGATCATGGTGGTCTTGTACTTGGTGCTCGCCGCCTGGCCGGCCGTGGTGGCCGTGAACTTGGCCGCCTTCAGCTGGTCGGTCGCCTTGCCGGCCAGGCCGTTGACGATCGTCCCGTTGTAGACCGCCACCTTGACCGTGGAGTTGCCGGCGTCGGCCGGCACCGGGGCGCTGGTGGGCGCGGCCGCCGGCGCCGAGGCTCCGGCGGAGGGGCTGGCCGCGGCGTCCGGCTGCTGGCCGGTGGCGTTCTGGCCGTCGATGGTCTGGTCGGCCTTGAGGGTGGCCCAGAGCTTGCCGGCGTCCGGCTGGACGAGGTCGATGTTGGCGTCCTGGGTGCGGTAACGCCACGGCGCCGTCACGAACTTGAGGTCGTGCATGTCGATGTTCTTCAGCGACAGGCCGAACGAGAGCAGCTTGTCCGCGGAGGACAGGCCCGGGTCGACGGTCAGCGACTTGGTCGCGGCGTCGGCGAGCGGCAGCAGGGTGGTGGGGCTCAGCCCCTCCTTCTTCATCTTGCTGGCCAGCGAGCTGAGGAAGGCCTGCTGGCGCTTCATCCGGCCGATGTCGGAGCCGTCGCCGATGCCGTGCCGCAGGCGCACGTAGTCGAGCGCCTTCTGGCCCTGGACGGTCTGCTTGCCCGCCGGGAGGACGAGGTCGCCCTTCTTCTTCAGGTTCGGGTTGATGTCGCCCTCGTAGATCGCCTTCGGCAGGCAGACGTCGACGCCGTTGACGGCCGAGGTCATCGCGGAGAAGCCGTTGAAGTCGACCACCATGGTGTGGTCGACCCGGATACCGGTGAGCTTCTCCACGGTGTTCTGGGTGCAGGCCGGGTTGCCGTCGTCGCTGCCGCCGGTGGAGAAGGCGGCGTTGAAGAGGTCGTTGCCGCCCTTGGTCCACTTGCCGTTGGGCAGCTTGCAGGGCGGTATCTGGACCATCGCGTTGCGGGGGATCGAGATGCCCACGGCGTGCTTGTGGTCGGCGTAGACGTGCAGCAGGATCGTGGTGTCCGAGCGGGCGCCGCCGTCCTCGCCGCCGCCGAGGTCCGCGTTGTTCTTGCCGCGGCTGTCCGAGCCGATCAGCAGCACGTTGACCGGCTTGTTGCCGTCCGCGTCGGCCTGCGCCTCCGGGGGGCGGTCGGTGGCGATGGCGTCGGCGTCGAAGGACTTGATGTTGGCGTTCAGCTTGAAGTAGATCGCGCCGCCGGCGCCCGCGATCAGCACCAGCACGCCGGCCGCCGACCAGGCGACGATCTTCTTCACGTTCTTCTTGGGCTTGCTGCTCTTGCGCGCCGCCGCCCGTCCGCCGCCGGCCGGTCCGTCCGGCTTGCCGCCCTTCCCGCCGTCCTTGCCGCCGTCCTTGCCGCCGCGGCCGCCGCCCTTGCCCTGAGCGGCCCGTCGGGCCTCCGCCCGGCCACCGGTGCGGGGCTGTGGCACGGCGCCGCCGCTCTCCGTGGTGAGCGCGCCGGGCGCGTCCTCGCCCCGGGCCGGGCCCTCGCCCCACTGACCTGACATGCGCGTACCTTTCACCGACGGAAGCGACGCCCCGGACGATCTGGCGCACCGCACACAGAGAGACGGTCGGGACCGCTCCCAGGTTGCACATACGAACGTAGGTACAAACCGACGAACGTGGCTTCCGATCATATTTAGGCCCGACGTGATCACCGACCTCCGGGCCACCACCAGCCCCGGGATCCGGCGTACAAGTGCCGGACAGAACCGTCGAAAACGCCCGATTCCGACGTGACCTACCCCACCCCCGGCCATGGCGCCGGAACACCCCCCGGCTCCGTTGCCCGCCCCAGCCCGCTGCCGTGCGTCACCGGCCGGTCGCGGCCCGGTCACGGGCGGGGGCGGGGCGGGGGCGGGGCGGGGGCCGGGCGGCGCGGGGCGGCGGGCCGCGGGAGGGGTGCGGCGGGCCCGGGCCGGGTGCGCGCGGAGGTGGCGGGCGGCGTGCGGGACTCCGGGGCGCGGGTCCGAGCGCGGCACGGGTCCGCGTACGGCAGCCCGGATTCCGGGGCGCGGCCGGTCCGGATCGCATCCGGACGCCCGGTTCGGGCGCCGCGCACCCGCGGCACCACCGCACCGGTCCGCTGACGGAGCGTCAGCGCGAGCCCCGTGGCGCGCGAACGGCAGCGCCCCGGCCGAGTGGCTCGGCCGGGGCGCTGCACCGCAGGTCGGAGACGGTTCGCTCACGTGTGGGCCACCAGGGGCTCGAACCCTGAACCTACGGATTAAAAGTCCGCAGCTCTGCCAATTGAGCTAGTGGCCCGCGGCCCTGGTCCCGGCTGGGAAGGGCCACCGTGATCCTACCCGGTGGGGCCCAGGGCTCCGCCAGTGGATTGCGCGGGCGCGCCGGGTCCGCGGGGCCCTTCCGGGGGCGCGGTGTAGTGGGCGGCGCGCACCCGGCGGAGCCAGGATTCGGCCGGGCGCGGGTCGGGCGCGGCGGGCAGGACGCCGGGGCGGGCGAGGCGGTCGGCGGCGTCCGCGATCAAGGACTCGGCGACGGCGGGCCGCTCCGCGATGCGTTCGCCGAGGTCACGGACGTGCTCGGGATCGGTGAGGCGGACGGCGTTGTGGCCGGTCTCGTGCAGGAGGACGGCCTGGCCGACCAGCCGGACGAGGTGCCGGGCGTGCTTGGCGGCCCGGCGGCGGGCCTCCGGATCGGTGCCGTCGCGGGTCAGCAGCTTGCGGAACTGCTGGTCCGCGTAACCGAGATAGGCCTTCCGCACGGCCGGAGCGCTGAGGAAGCTCGAGCGGATCTCGACCAGTTCCGCACCGAGCGGCGTGCGCACCTCGTACAGCTCCTCCGGCAGCCAGACGAGCTCGGAGGCGGTCGGGTTGCAGGACAGGGCCAGCCGGCACCACTTGGCGGCCTCGTGCAGGGTGACGTCGGGCCCGGTGGTCACCTGCGACTCCGCCGGGCGGTGCAGGCCGTGCAACTCCTCGGTGGGCACGGCGAACAGCCCGAGCCGGTCGACGTCCGAGCCGGCGTGCGCGAAGCCGTACGCGGTGGAGCCCACGACGCCGGACAGCAGGACCGGGCCGGGGGCGGCGGGTGCGGCGGACATCGGCGGTCTCCTCTGGTCCGGGCCGGGGCCGGCCGGGGCGGAGCTGCGCCCTCGCCGCGACCGGTACCGCATCCTCCCCGGTCGGGGCGCGCCGGGCGAGCGAATTCCGGTCCGGGGCCCGCCCGGAGGGACCGGCGGGTAGCGTACCGACCATGTCGACCACCACCTCCGACGACGTCCTGATCATCACCGGCGCCGGTCGCGGCATCGGTGCCGCCACCGCCCTGCTGGCCGCCCGGCGCGGCTACCGGGTCTGCGTCAACTACCGTGCGGACGAGGCCTCGGCGGCCGCCGTGGTGGACTCCGTCCGGGCCGCGGGCGGCACCGCGATCGCCGTCCGGGCCGACGTCAGCCGGACCGCCGAGGTGGAGCGGCTGTTCGCCACCGTGGACGCCGAACTCGGCCCGCTCACCGGCCTGGTGAACAACGCGGGCACCCTGGAGCGGCAGTCCCGGCTGGAGGACATCGACGAGGACCGGCTGAACCGCATCTGGGCCGCCAACATCACCGGCCCGTTCCTGTGCTCCGCCCAGGCCGTCCGCCGGATGTCCACCCGGCACGGCGGCCGCGGCGGCGCCATCGTCAACGTCTCCTCGGCCGCCTCCCGGCTGGGCTCGCCCAACGAGTACGTCGACTACGCGGCCGCCAAGGGCGCCGTCGACTCGATGACCCGCGGCCTCGCCCTGGAGGTGGCCGCCGAGGGCATCCGGGTCAACGCCGTCCGCCCCGGGCTCATCCACACCGACATCCACGCCCTCGGCGGCGAGCCCGGCCGGGTCGACCGGGTCGCCCCCGGACTCCCGATGCGGCGCGGCGGGCGGCCGGAGGAGGTCGCCGAGGCCGTCCTCTTCCTGCTCTCCCCGGCCGCCTCGTACACCACCGGCGCGTTCCTGGAGGTCTCCGGCGGCCGGTGACCGCTGCGGCGTCCCCGGCGGACGCCGAAAGGCCCCCTCCGGTTTCCTTCCGCCGACCCGCCCGCCGCCCGTACGGTGATGCCATGACCGACGCCTTCATCGACATCCCCGGTGTGCGCAACTTCCGTGACGCGGGCGGGATCGGCGCCCTCCGCCGGGGCGTGCTCTACCGCTCCGGCTCCTTCCACGACCTCACCGAGGAGGGCGCGCGGCGCCTCAAGGCCCTCGGTCTGCGCACCGTCCTCGACCTGCGCAGCCCGTTCGAGCTGGAGGTCTGGCCGGACCTGCGGCACGGGCTCGACCACGAGACCCTCAACCTGCCGACCCTGCCCGCCAACCGCGAGGACGTCGACCAGCCCTGGCCGGAGGACCAGGCCTCGCTCTACCCCTTCATGGCCGGGACGGCCGGCCCCTCCCTCGTCGCCGTGGTCCGCCACCTGGCCGCCCCCGGCACGCTGCCCGCCGTCGTCCACTGCGCCGTCGGCAAGGACCGCACCGGGCTCACCATCGCCGTCCTGCAGTCGCTGCTCGGCGCCTCCGAGGAGGAGATCACCACCGACTACCTGCGCTCCAACGTCGGACTCGGCCTCGACAAGGGCCCCCAGCCGTACGTCGACGAGACCGGCGCCGAACGCACCTCGCGCCCGATCAGCGCCGCGCTGCTCGACTCCTCCCTCTCCTGGATCACCGGCCGGCACGGCTCCGTCCCCGACTACCTGCGGGCCCACGGCGTGACCGACGAGGAGCTGACCGCTCTGCACGCCAACCTGTCGGGCTGAGCCCCGGCGGGCACGGCACGCGGCACCGGCGGCGGCCCGGCCCGGCCCGGCGGCACACCGACCCGGGCAGCACCGAGCCGGGCGGCCCCGGCCCTCAGCCCCGGCCCGCGGCCCTCAGCCCCGGCCCGCGGCCCTCAGCCCCGGCGCTCGAAGCGCCACCACTGGGTGGGCGAGTCGACGTCCTCCCACTGGTGGACGGCCCGGTCGGGGGCCGGGGCGGCGGTGAGCGGCTTGCCGCTGATGAAGCTGGTGATCGTGTAGGTGCCGGGGTCGTCCACGTGGGCCTCCAGCAACCACTCCTGGGCGCCGAAGGCGTTCGCCGACCACTGCTGGACGGGCACGCCGTCCTCGACCGAGGCGCCGGTGACGTCGAGGCGCTTGCCGCTGCCCGCGTTCTCCAGGTGGCGCAGCGCCCCGCCGGGGTGCACGGCGGTCAGCTGCCAGAGCTGGGCGTCGGAGCCGTCGTCGGCGCCCTGGCGGACCCGGGCGCCGCTGCGGCGGCTGCCGTCGGCCACCTCGAGCAGCAGACCGCTGCCGACGTTGCGGATCAGGTAGCGGCCGTCGGTGATCGCGGTCTCGCGCGCGCTGTCAGTCACGCTCGAAGTGTGCCACCGGGGACTGACGGAGCTCGTAGCCGAAGACCGCGGCGAGCACGGCGGCGGTGGCCGCGACCTGGACGAGCGCGGAGACCTCGGTGCCGAGCGGAACGGCGGCCACCACCAGGGCGGCGCCGGCCAGGCGCGGGGCGTTGGGCCGCAGGCCGAAGAAGCGGCGGACGGCGGTGTTGACCACCAGGTAGAGCGCGGTGCCGCCGGCCAGCGAGGCGGCCTGCGGGAGGCTCACCGGGGCCACCGGGTGGGCGACCGCGGACTTCACCCCGGCGGCGAACAGCAGCACGCCGAGCAGCAGGCCGAAGTGGCCGAGGTTGTAGACGGTGACCGCGGCCCGGTTGCGCTCGGCCGAGGGCAGCGCGGCCATGTGGTGCTCGGCGCGGGCGTCGTCGTCGTGCCCGAAGTACGCCCACCACAGGCCCACGCAGACGCTGAGGCTGAGCAGGGCGACGGCGATCAGCCCCGGGCCGAGGTCCGTGCTGCCGGCGCCGACGCCGATGGCGATCACCGACTCGCCGAAGGCGATGATCACGATCAGCCCGTGGCGCTCCACGAAGTGGTCGGCCCGCAGCCGGAACTCCGGCAGCCCGGCGAGCCGCGGGGTGACGAACTGCAGCGCGAAGGCCGCCGCCCAGAAGGCGAGTTGGACCGTGCCGGTGAGGTAGCCGCCGGTCACCACCAGGGCCCCGCCGACCAGGTTGGCCCCGCCCATCCGCAGCACCGGGGCGAGCGCCACCCCGGCGGCCGCGAACATCCCGGTGTGCACCGCGACCACCACCAGGTACGCCCAGCCGAAGGCGGCGCCGCTGCCCTCGAAGGCGTGCGGGACGGCCAGCGAGATGACCAGGAACGCGGCCATCGCCAACAGCAGCAGACCGCGCCGGCCGTGGGTGCGCGGCGGCATCGCGTTGGTGAGCCAGATGAAGGCGTCGTACATCCACCAGATGACCGCCAGCATCACCAGCACCTGCGCGAACCCACCGGGGGTGAGGTGGTGGACGAGGCTGCCGGTGAGCTGGGTGATGGTGAAGACGAAGACGAGGTCGAGGAAGAGCTCGAGCGGGGCCACCTTCAGGGCCGGCTCGGCCGCGGAGGCCGGGCGGGCCGTCACGCGGCGGGAGTCGAGGGCACGGGACGCGGTCACCGCGCGAGTATGCGGTACGGCGGCGGTGCCGCGCGGGGTTTTCCACCGAGCGGGCACCGGCACCCGCGGGAGTGTCCGGCGGGCCCGGCCGTCGGGCGTCCGGGGCGCCGCCACCCGGGGCGGCGACCGGGGGCGGCGACCGGCAGGGCACCGCCCGGAGGACCGGGTACCCGACGCCGCGGCGCGCCGCGCCGCCGCCTATGCTGCGGCGAATGTCCTTCGAGCAGATTCCGCCGCACCGTCAGCAACCCGCCCTCCTGGAGGCGGTGGCCGAGTTGGAGGCGGTGACCGCCGCCGGGGACGACGAGGGCTTCGGCCCCGCGCTGGGCCGGGTGGGCGGGCTGTTCGGGTCGGCCGGGCCGGCCGAGGTGGCCGCGGCCGGGCCCCGGCTGGCCGCGCTGCTGCCGGACGCCCCGCCGTTCCCCCGGGCCCACCTGGCGATGGTGGTGGGCGCCTGCGTGGAGAACGGCGCCGATCCGCTGGCCTGCGCCGGCCCGGTGCTGGCGGGCCTGCGCGGGGCGCTGGGCGGCGCGCAGCGGCTGGTGCGGCGGTGGGAGGAGACCGGCGGCGGCCCGCTGCCGGATCCGGAGGCGGACGATCCGTCCGAGGCGCACGACCGGATCGAGCACCGGGAGCACCTGGACGCCTGGCACGCCCACCTGGCCGTGGTCGGCTGGTGGACGCTGCACCTCTGGCAGCAGGCCGCCTGGGCGGTGTACGCGCACGCGGCGGTGCGGACCGAGGCGCGGGCCTCGGGCGTCACCGGAGTGCTGCTGGAGCTGTTCGGCCGGTACTCCGGCGGGCAGCACGAGTTCAAGGGCCTGGCCCACCTGGCGCTGGTCCTCGACGACGAGCCGCTGCTGGTCCTGCACCGCCCCACCGGCGCCGGCTTCCTGCTGCGGATGGACGGGCTGAGCGACACCTTCCAGCTGCACACCCTGCTGGCCGACGTGCTGGTCGGCGGCGGCCACCTGCCCGGCCCCCGGCCGGACCCGGAGGTGGCGGCGCTGGCCCGCACCGCCGTCCTGGACGGTCGCCGGGTGATCGCGACCGGCGCGTTCAACCTCGTCGCCCCGGACGGCTCGTGGCTCTGGAACGAGGGCACGCCGAGCGACGTCCCGGTGGTGGACGGCGTGCGCACCCTGGTGCTGGACCCGCTGCCCTACGAGCGCAGCTGGTCGGCCGGGCGGTTCATCCAGGAGCTCCCGGGGGACCTCCGGCTGGAACGGGTGCTGCCCCCGGCGGAGGCCGCGCGGCTGCTGGCCCGGATCGCCCCGGCGCAGTCGGCGGAGCAGGCGTTCCGGTAGCGGCGGGCCCCGCTCCCCGGGCCCGGACCCACTCCGGCCGGGGCCCGAAACGGGGCAGGGCAGGACCGGACGGGACGGGACGGGCGCGCGGAACGGCCGGGCGAGGGGCGGGATACGGCCGGGTTAGGGTCGGGAGGCGGAACAGGAAGTCGGAACAGCCCCTACGAGTGGAGTCCCCCATGGCGAAGGTCCCGAACGTGCTCGTCTCCGCCGCGCCCGCCGCGCTGACCGCGGCGAGCGGCCTGGTCGGCGGCTACGGCGTCGCCCGCTGGAGCGGCCGGCGCGAGCTGGGCGGCGCGGTGCTGGCGGCCGCCGGTGCCGGGGCGGCCGCGCAGTGGCGCCGCAGCTCGGGCCCGGCCACCGCGGCGGCGCTGACCGGCCTGTACGTGGCGGCCTTCGGCGGCTCCCACCCGCTGGCGAAGAAGATCGGCGCCTGGCCGTCCGTCCTCGCCGTCACCGCCGTGGTCGCGGCGGCCTCGACGGCCGCCACGGCGCTCTCCGCCCGCCGCCGCTAGGGCCCGGCCCCCGGGCGGCGCGGGCCCGCGGGGGTCACAGACCGGGGGGGGCGGCGCGCGGCGGGCGTCATCGCACCGCCGCGCCGAACCGCTCCGCGAAGGCGGCCCGGTTCGCCGAGACCGGTGAGCGGTCCCAGACCGCGAACACCACCCGCTCGAAGGCCGCCCCGTACCGGGCCAGCGCGCCCTCGAAGGCCTCGGCGACCTGCGCCGGGTCGTTGCGGAACACCCCGCAGCCCCAGGCCCCGAGCACCAGCGTGCGGACCTCGTGCCGGGCCGCCGCCGCGAGCACCCGGACGGCCCGCTCGGCGAGCACGCCGCGGACGTCCACGCCGGCCGAACGCCGCTCCAGCTGGCCGGCGTTGGGCGCGGGCGAGGTCAGGAAGGTGACCGGGTAGGGCCGGGCCAGCAGCTCGCCGCGCCCGTCCCTGATCACCGGGACCGCGGGCGAGACGATCACCCGGTGGCTGTACCGCAGGTCGGTCGAGGCCCGGTGCGCCTCGTAGTAGTCGGGCGCCTCCAGCAGGCAGGTGTACAGCAGCGCGCTGCGGCACAGGTCCTCCTCCTGGGCGCGGGCGCCGCGCAGGTAGCCGCCGCCGGGGTTGCGCGCGGAGGCGAAGTTGAGGACCCCGACCGGGCCGGCCCCGCCCTCGACCAGGCGCCGGGCGGCCTCGATGCTGCCCTCGGCGGTGACCTCCACCGCCCCGCGCGGCCCCGGCCCCGGATCGCCGGCGCGCAGCAGCGCGGCCAGCCCCTCCGGCGGGTACGACACCGTCCCGGCCCGGGCCGCCGCCAACTGCTCCCCCACCGACACGGGTTCGCCCCCGGACGCCCGGTAGCTCCCCCGCTCGGCGATCTCCTCGTTCCTCCGTGCCACGTCGTGCAGTCTGCTGCTCATGGCCGCGACGCTACGGGACTTCCGCCACTCCGCGCCACAGGTTATTCTCACTCGCAGAACAACACCTCCGGGGGCACGAGGGAGGTGTCGGGGGCACCGGGGGGTGTCCGGGGGGCCGGGGGAACGCGAAGGGCCCGCTCCAGTGCATGGAGCGGGCCCTTCGTGCGTTCCTCCCGGCCGGGGCCGGCCGGCACGGGCGTCCTGCGCCCGGCCCGGCCGGCCTCAGCCGCGGCCGTCACCGGTGGCGGACCACCGGCCGTACGGCGTCAGTTCTTCCAGCGCGGCTTGCGGTCGTCGCGGTTGAAGCCGCCGCGGTCGCGGTCGAAGCCACCCGAACGGGCGCCGCGGTCGTCACGGTCCCGGCCGCCGAAGCCGCCGGAGGCCTGCGGGCGGCCACCGGAGCGGTGGTCGTCCCGGCGGGCGAACGGACGGCTGCTGGCGCCGCGCTCGTCGCGGTCACGGCCGAAGGCCGGACGGTCGCCGAAGGAGCGGGCCGGACGGTCGCCGAAGGAGCGGCCGCCACGGTCGTCACGGTCACGGTTGAAGCCACCGCGGTCACGGTCGAAGCCGCCGGAGCGGGCCGGACGGTCGCCGAAGGAGCGGCCGCCACGGTCGTCACGGTCACGGTTGAAGCCACCGGAGCGGCGGTCGTCACGGTCACGGTCGAAGCCGCCCGAACGGGCGCCGCGGTCGTCACGGTCACGGCCGCCGAAGCCGGCGCGGTCGCGGTCGAAGCCACCGGAGCGGCGGTCGTCGCGGTCGCGGCCGCCGAAGCCGCCCGAACGACGGTCGTCACGGTCACGGTTGAAGCCGCCGGAGCGACGGTCGTCACGGTCGCGGTCGAAGCCGCCCGAGCGGCGGTCGTCGCGGTCGCGGCCGCCGAAGCCGCCCGAACGACGGTCGTCACGGTCACGGTCGCGGTCGCGGCCGAAGGCCGGACGCTCGGTGCGCGCCTCGCGGTACGACGGGGTGCGGTCCTCGGCCTGCGGCGCGGCGGCCGCGGCGGTCGCCTCGGCGGCCGGGGCCTCCGCGGCGGCGTCGTCGCCGGCCTCGGCGGCCGGGGCCTCGTCCACGATGCCCAGGTCGGCGCGCTCGCGGGCGGCGCGGGCGGCCAGGCGGTCGGCCTCCTCGCGCAGCTCGGTGGCGCGGCGCTGCGCGCGCTCCAGCTGGCGGGTCATGTCGGCGAGCTCACGCTCGGCGGCACCGGCGATGTTGGCGGCGCTCTCGGCCTGGACCTCGGTGAGCGAGCGGGCGCCGGTGATCTTGGCGACCTCGGCGTCGAAGGCGTGGTCCAGGATGTGGCGGCTGGCGTCGACGCCCGCGTCCTCCATCAGGCGGAAGACGCCGCGGCGCTGGTGCGGCAGCACCAGGGTGACGACGGCGCCGGAGCGGCCGGCGCGGGCGGTGCGGCCGGAGCGGTGCAGGTAGTCCTTGTGGTCGCCGGCCGGGTCCACGTTGAGGACCAGGTCGATGCCGTCGACGTGGATGCCGCGGGCGGCGACGTCGGTGGCGACGACGACGTTGACGTAGCCGTCCTTGAAGTCGCCGAGGACGCGGGTGCGGGCGCCCTGGGTCATGCCGCCGTGCAGCGCGTCGGCCTTCACGCCGGCCTCGATGAGCTGCTCGGCGACGCGGTCGGCGCCCATCTGGGTGCGGACGAAGATGATCGTGCGGCCCTTGCGGGCGGCGATCGCGTTGGTGATCGGCGCCTTGTCCTTGGGCTTCACCACGAGGATGTGGTGGGTCATGGTGGTGACGGCGCCGGCCGACGGGTCGACCTCGTGGGTGACCGGGTTCTTCAGGTAGCGCTTCACCAGGGTGTCGATCTCGTTCTCCAGGGTGGCGGAGAACAGCAGGCGCTGGCCGCCGGCCGGCACCTGGTCGAGGATCTCGGTGACCTCGGGCAGGAAGCCCATGTCGGCCATCTGGTCGGCCTCGTCGAGCACGACGGTCTGGACGTCGTCCAGCTTGGCCGAGCCGCGGTTCAGCAGGTCGCGCAGGCGGCCCGGGGTGGCGACCAGGATGTCGACGCCGCGCTCCAGCGCGTAGATCTGGTTCGACATCGAGGTACCGCCGCAGACGACCTTGAGACGCAGGCCGAGCACCGAGCCGAAGGGCTCCAGGGCGTCGGCGACCTGCATGGCCAGCTCGCGGGTCGGGACCAGGATCAGGCCGCGCGGGTGCTTGGCGCGGGTGCGCTCGCCGTCGGCGAGGCGGGTCAGCAGCGGCAGGCCGAAGCTGAGGGTCTTGCCGGAGCCGGTGCGGCCGCGGCCCAGCACGTCCTTGCCGGCCAGGGCGTCCGGGATGGTCGCGGCCTGGATCGGGAAGGGGGTGGTGACGCCGCGCTTGGCGAGGGCGCGCACGACGTCGTCGTGCAGGCCCAGGTCGCCGAAGGTGATGGTGGGCTCGGCGGCCTCGGCGGTGTCGTCCGCGTCGGTGGCGTCCGAGTCGGCGTCGGCGATCCCGGCGTCGATCAGCTCGACGTCGGCGAGGTCGACGACCTCGGTGGTGGTGTCGTTGGTGTCGGTGACATCGGCGGCGGACTCGCTTGCGGGCATGGCGAAGCGGGCGTCGTCAACGAGAGACATGCAAAACCTTCCGGAAGTGGCACGCGCCAAAGTCCGGGGTTCTGTTTCACAACCGCCTCTATGCGGTCAGCCACGGATCGCCGGAACGCGCCAAGGGCGCCAGATGGAAATAGGGCGCCAGTCAAATGGATCAAACGAACGATCTACCACCATAGAGGAACCTCGGGATCAGAGGCAAATGCCCTGGCCAGCTCGCTAATGCCCACCCGCGCGCGGGCTCGGGGCCGAGGAACCGGAGTTACCCGCAGAGGGCTCCGTGGCCGGTGGGGCGGTGGTGGCGGGTGCGCTGTGCTCGGGCTCGGGGGACGTCGACGGGTGGCTGCTCAGCGTCGCCGACGGCGTGCCCGCCGCACCCCCGCCACCGTGCCCGTCACCGGTGCCGCCCGTCCCGCCGGAGCCGCCCGGGCCAGCGGTGGTGCCGCTGCCGGCCGCCCCGCCGGGGCCGGCCGTCGAACCGCCCGTACGGGGCGCGGGGCTGGCGCTCACGCCGCCCGCCGCACCGTTCACGCCGGTCGCACCCGGCGCGGTGTCCATGGCGGGCGCCGCCGGGACCGGGACCACGCCGGCGGCCGCGCCGGTCACGCCCGGCGCCACCTCGCCCGCCACGGCGGCCGTGGCCCCGCTCGGCGCACTCTCTCCCGGCGAGCTCCCCGGGCGCTCCGGGCGCCCCGACACGCCCCCCGGGTGCCCGGCGCCGGGCGAGGCCGACGGCCCGCCCGTCGCCCCCGGCCTCCCGGCCGGACCGGCCTGACCGACCGGCGCCACACCGTGCTTCTCCTCCGTCGCCCCGCCCGGGCCCACCGACATGCAACCCGTCAGCCCCAGCCCGGCCACCGCCAGCACCGCCGCGGCCCGCACCCCGCTCGACCGCCGGACCACCGCGCCCGGCACCGCCCGCCCCGCCGCCAGCTCCCGCAGCGGGGCCGCGCCCCGCGCCGGAGCCACCCGCGCCGTCCCCGCACGCACCGCCGCCCGAACCGCCCGCACCGAAGCCACCGCACTCACTCTCCACCGCCCCGCCCGGGCCGCCCACTGCCGCGCGGCCGCTTCCGGTGCCCAACGCGCACCCGCCCCGGCGGGACACGGGCGGCACGCCAGGAAGCCCCCGGGCGGGCCCTGCGGGGCGCGTGGGGCCAGCGGGGCCCCGCGGGAACCGGGACGGGGCCGGAGGCGCGCCGGGGCGGCCTGCAGGGCCTCCGGAGCGCCGGGGCCCGCACGGCCCCGCAACGGCGGGCCTCCCGGGCCCGGCCGGATCAGCCCCAGAGCGCCGAGGCCAGCCCCGCCCCCGCGTACACCGCGGCCAGGCCCACCGCCAGGCTCCCCGCCGCGTTCGCCAGCGCGTACCGCCCGGAGCCGGTCTCCACCAGCCGCAACGTCTCGTACGAGAACGTCGAGTAGGTCGTCAGCGCCCCGCACAGCCCCGTCCCCAGCAGCAGCTGGACCTGCGAGGACGCCGCCCCCGCCGCCACCGCCCCGGTCACCAGGCCCAGCACCAGGCAGCCGACCGCGTTCACCGTGAACGTCCCCCACGGGAACACCGAGTCGTGCCGGGCCTGCACCGCGCGGTCCGTCAGGTACCGCAGCGGCGCGCCGAGCAGCGCGCCCGCCACCACCAGCAGCCAGTTCACCCCGCCGCCCCCTCCCGCCCCACGTAGCGCACCACCTCGCAGCGGTCGAGCACTACCAGCCCCTCCGCGACCAGCCCGTCCAGCTGCGGCAGGAACGCCCGCACCCGCTCCTCCTCGTCCACGATCACCACCGCCACCGGCAGGTCCTCGCTCAGCGACAGCAGCCGCGCCGTGTGCACCAGCGACGACGCCCCGAAGCCCTCGATCCCCCGGAACACGCTCGCCCCGGCCAGCCCGGCGGCCCGCGCGCGGTGCACGATCTCGCTGTACAGCGGCCGGTGGTGCCAGTGGTCGTTCTCACCCACCAGCACGGTCAGCCGCAGCGCCGGCCCGCTCAGCCCGCTCACCGCGCGCCCCCTCGGCGGGTCAGACGGCGCGTCACGCCGGCCGCCGCCCACACCGCGCCGAGCGCGGCCACCAGGGTCAGCCCCAGGTACGTCAGGCCGAGTCCGAGCCGCCCCGCCTCCAGCAGCCGCCGGACGTCCACCGCGTAGGTCGAGAAGGTCGTGAACCCGCCCAGCACCCCGGTGCCGAAGAACGGCCTCAGCAGCGGGTGCACCGGACGCCCCTCGGTCACGGTCACCAGGAAGACCCCGATCACCGCGCAACCGACCACGTTGACCAGCAGCGTCGTCCACGGGAACGCCGTCGGGCCGTCGGGCCGGAGCAGCCCGGCCGCGTACCGCGCCAGGGCCCCGATCGCCCCGCCCGCCGCGACCACCGCCACCGCGGGCCCCTGCCCGCGCAGCACCGGCGGCCGCCCGCGCTCCGCCCCGCCGCCCCGCGGCCTGGCTCGCGCCGGGCCGTCCACCGTGCCGTCCGAGGTCGCCATGGGCCCATCAAACACCGGCTCACGCCACCTGGCACACCGTCACCCCAGACCCGACAATGATCCGGTGGAGATGACCCGGGAAGAGTTCGAGACGCTGGTCAGCGACGCCCTCGACCAGATTCCCCCGCAGCTCGCGGCCATGATGGACAACGTCGCCGTCTTCGTCGAGGACGAACCGGACGCCTCCGACCCGGAGCTCCTCGGCCTCTACGAGGGCACCCCGCTCACCGAGCGCGGCGAGTGGTACGCCGGCGTCCTGCCCGACCGGATCATCATCTACCGCGGCCCCACCCTCCGGCACTGCGAGACCCACGAGCAGGTCGTCGAGGAGGTGCGCACCACGGTGATCCACGAGGTCGCCCACCACTTCGGCTTCGACGACCACGAACTCGACGAGCTCGGCTGGTCCTGACCGGCTCCCCGCCCGCCCCGGACCGGCCGCGCCCCGCGCCCCGGCCCGCCCCCGACCCGACCGGCCGAAACCCGTTTTGGCGATCCGCCCGGCATCCCATATGCTTCTCGACGTCCCCGAGCGCTGGAAACAGCGGGACAGGCCGCAAGCCCTCATCGTCTAGTGGCCCAGGACGCCGCCCTTTCAAGGCGGTAGCACGGGTTCGAATCCCGTTGGGGGCACGCAGTACCGTAGTAAAGTGCAGTGACGCAAGACCTGAGTGGGAAACCACTTCTAGGTCCCGTGGAGCAGTTGGTTAGCTCGCCACCCTGTCAAGGTGGAGGTCGCGGGTTCAAGTCCCGTCGGGATCGCTCGTCTCGCAAGAGACGGTGCAGTACGGCCAGGTAGCTCAGTTGGTACGAGCGTCCGCCTGAAAAGCGGAAGGTCGCCGGTTCGACCCCGGCCCTGGCCACCAGCCCTGACCAGGCACGATGCCCCTGAAGCAGCTCGCTTCGGGGGCATTTTCGTGCCGTTTGACGCCAACGCTGACGCCAACGGCCCCGAATCGCTCTGGATCTGAGCAGCCAAGATGGCTGGTCCCGGCAATGGGGGCACGTGACGCCGATCACAGGATGCTGCTCCGCAGGGGTGGCCGGCGTCGGCAGAATCCCGTTGATCCCCTCCAGCCGAGGCTGACACGATCGCCCGGTGGTAACTCCGGAGGACCTCGTCGGTCGGCAAGTGCAACGCGTGACGTGCTCGTGGTTCCACGCCCGCGACGGCGGTGGCGAGCCCGAGCTGTTGCACATGTGGCTGCACGTGGAGGGCCTCGGCCCGGTCCGATTCCACACGCTGGACCACATACTCGATCTCCGGATCGAAGAGCCCCACGACTCCTACGACATGGACATGCTCGGGCATGTCACGGTCAGCGACGCACCGGACGAGTTCCCTCTCGCGCCGTTGGCAGGCAGCGAGGTCGTCTCCATCCAGCACATCCGACAGCGGTCCATCGACAGCCGCGTCGGCGTCAAGGTGACGTTCCAGGTTGGAAGTGTTCGGATCCTCGCTCTGGCTGATGATCTGGTCGTCACGGCAGCCAGGCTGCCGGGGGGCTGGGAAGACGACCTGATTCTTGATCCACCGGACACCGACCCGGCGTCCGAGGCCATGCTCCGCATCCTTGCGGAGCAGACTCAGGTCTGCAGGGCGGCACGGGAGGCAGTACTTACAGGCGGTGCCTGCAGGATCGGGGACGGAGTGGTCCCCGCGGAGGTGCTGGCCGGTACTTACGCTGTCCGGCTCGAACACACCAGGGCCGCGAACATCGAGACTATCGGGCTGCCCGAGACCGTGGCGGCCCTGAGGGAGCACGGCGCTCAGCCGGTCCAGCTGGGGTCCATCGACAGTCCGGACGGCTCATGGCACTTCGTGGTCTTCCTCGCCGCTGACGGTTCGCTGGCAGCCTGCACGGGCGTTCGAAAGATCAGTCCCGAAACAACCGGGGATCATGGGGAGACTCGATCATGACGGGCAATGCACAAGGGGCGGAGATCGCCGACTCAGGAGTGGACTGGTCGGGAGTTCGTGAGCAGGTTCTGGCCCTGCGGGACGCCCCGTTCGCGGGTGAGGTCTTCGGGGCTCGTTGGCAGGGTTTCGGGCATGACTTCCTGGTGGAGCCGCCCCTCAGCGAGACCGAGCTGGCGGAAGCCGAGGAAGAACTCGGCGTGTCCCTTCCGCCGGACTACCGCACCTTCCTCCTCGAAGTGGGCGCGGGCGGAGCGGGCCCTTTCTACGGGGTCTTCCCTCTGCGGCGTGACGAGCAAGGCTGGCACTGGTTGGACGGCAAGGTCCGAAGCGACAACACACACCTGGGGAAGCCGTTCCCTTCCACGGAGGAGCGGGCTCGCTGGGCAGAGGAACTCGACGCTCGCGAGCCCGTCAAGGACCGCTTCGCCGACGAGCAGTCCTATCTCGCGGCGTACCGCGCCTGGGACGACAAGTGGGAGAAGCTCAACGACGAGATGACCGCCGGGGCGGTATGTCTCAGCCACGAGGGATGCGGCTACTACACATGGCTCGTCGTGACCGGGCCAGAGTGTGGCACCCTCTGGAAGGACCTGCGGGCCTGCGACGGCCCCCTCCAACCGCTCTCCGCTGCCGGTCACCGCGTCAGCTTCAGCGAGTGGTACCTGGACTGGCTGGCCAAGGCAACCAGCCAAGCTCGCGGTCGGTGAGTTCCAAGACAGCCCCACCGAGTAGCGTGCACCCATGACGTGGCGGGGACCGACGTATCGAACGGTGGACGGGGAGAGAATCGACGGGGCCTGGTGCCACGTCTGGCAGCGGAGTCGATGGGATACCGAGTACTACCTCGACGACCTGATCGTCTTCGCGGACGGCGCCGTCAGGTGTCAGGACCGGACTGACCTGGCCGGCCTGGAGAAGCTCCTGGCCTCGGGCCGAATCTCCGTGACACGGCCCGGCGCTCCCGCTCTTCCTGACGAACCCTCGAAGTGGCGCTCCCGCCGCGGTGAACCGTTGACCCCGGAGGGCTTCCTGAGCGAGGTCGCCGACAAGATCGAGGAACTCAACGGCCGACCGACCACCAGGCAGCGCTGCTGGGAGGCGATCCGCCGCTACCAGCAGGAGCCCGAGGAGCGGAATCGCGAGCTCCTTCGAGACGCCTACCTGGCAGTCCCAGCTCACCGCAGGATCTATGTGCTCGGCGACATGGACCTTCAGGACCGCCCCTTGCGCATCCTGCTCACCGACCTGGGTGAGGCCGTGGACGGGGATGGCCCGGTCGTGACGGCGGGCATGCATCAGGAGTCGCTGGACTACTTCCGCCGCGGGGACGAAGGCGTGGCCCGCGAGCAGGAGAGGCGCGCTGTCCAGTACGCCGACGATCCGAGCGGGCCCGGCCAGGCGGCCGTCATCTCCCATCAGACCGTCTACCCGCAGGGCTGGCCCGAGGCGCTGGGCCTGTTCGTACTCCGCAACGACTACCCGGCGCAGATCACGTTCGCCGGCGAGACCTACCCGTCCGTGCTCCACGGCTACTGGGCCATGTCGGCTGCCGACACGGCCGATCACCGGCTGATCCAGGAGATGCCGTCCGGGCGGGAGGCACAAGACCTGGGCGGCCGGGCGGTCCAACGAGCGGTCTGGCCTGCCGTCCGGCTCGCGGTCATGGGCGGCCTGCTGCGCGCGAAGTTCACCCAGCACCCCGAGCTCGCCGAGATCCTGCTTTCCACCGGGGACGCGACGATCAGCTACACCGGCTTCTCGGACTCACCCTTCTGGCGGGACGCTCCTGACAGCCGCGGGCGGAACTGGATGGGCCGTCTCCTTGAGCTCGTCCGGTCCGAACTCCGCGCCAAGCAGTCGTTCGGCGACCACCGCGATCCCGGGAGTTCAACGGTGGCCGGGAATTCCACGAAGTCGCAGATATGACGGGTACCCACGACGGCCAGCTGCCGGCGGCAGCGCCGAAGTCGACACCCGCGACCGGGAGCACCCGTTCGGGGGAGGTCGACGACCGGGACTTGGCCGAGCACCTGGCGATCCAGGCGTTCATCGAGATCCGGTACCTGGCCAGTCGCGCTCGGCGGCTTCCGGAGGAGCTCCCGTCCGACGACGCCCTCGACCGCATCAGGCTCCTGGCCGACCTGGGCCACAACCTGCCCGTAGGAACCCGGCCGCGCGCTCGACGTCCCGCCCGTGGGACGCACGACGGCAGGCGGGAACGGGCGATGAGGGAGCGGCCGATGAGCTGGCTCTGGAACACTGCCGGCCCGGAGAAGCGAGCCTGGATCGTTTCGCAACTCGAGAAGGCCGGACTCTGTTGGACTCCCCCGCCTCCGCTCCCGACCCCGCGCACGGGAGTCTCCCCGCTCAGCGCGCGGCAACGCCTCGGCCTGCTGGCAGGCTGGCCGGTGAAAACCCCTGCCGGCCGTCGGCCCCTGCCCCGCGAGGCGCGGGTCCTGAAGGCTCTGGACGACGACGCGGTCTTCGCCCTCCACGAGGAAGCCGGGTGCCTGCGGCTCGGCCTGGGCGGGAGCAGTCCGTGGTTCCAAGCTCACCTCGCGCCCAGCGGGCCCCACTACCTGCTCCCCGATCCGGCCGACTACTACTGGCCGGACCCGGAGGCGGGGCGACGCTGGTGGCAGTGCCGCATGCTCCTGACGATGATCGACGGCGAGCAGGTCACCAGCATGCTGGCCGTACTTCCCGAGACCTTCATTGCCCTGCCCTCAACAGTGCCGCGCTTCAGACAGCGTCATCTCGCCCACATCGCCCGCGCCACCGAACGGGACACCGGCCTCTGGGGCCGGGACCACAAGACGCACTGCGGCCCGGAGCACTGCGGATACGTCCCCGCCGAGGAGGAGACCGCCTCGACGTGACCGCCTGGTCATGCAGGACTGGTTCCACCCAGTCGTCGCGCTACGGGGAGGGGCCGACAGCTCAAACCCATGCCGGTCACCGCCGGTCGACCACGATCAAGGTGCCATCGGGACCGTAGGTCAACATCCGCGGCGGCCCCATCCTGCTGACGGCTGCCCGCCGCACGGCCTCCTTCTCCGCTGGCGTGGGCCCACCTGGCGCCGTGAGGTGGAAGCCTCGCAGTGCCACCTCGTACGGGTCGATGTCGTCGAGCTCCGGCATGCCCTCCAGCACGAAGCCGAAGAAGGCGCGCAGTACCTCCTCTCCGAGTTCGAGGGGGTGGAACGCCAATGGGTACGGGTCCTGTTCGCCCCACGCCTCGTCCAGTTCCACGGGGTGCTCCCCGGCCCAGAACGGCGTCTCGAACGCGAAGCGCTCGCCGATGTCCTCCACCACCCCGCTGTCGGGCGAGAGACTGAGCGAGCGGACCAGCCGACCGTCCTCCCAGACCGCGAAAGCCAGGAAGTCCACCACGCTGTGCATCCAGTGCACGACGAGCCGACGCCCCGCGCTCGCATCGATCAGATGCTGCGGCAACCGTGAGGGGTAGTCGCCCATCCAGTGCCGGTCGCAGACAACGTCCACTCCGGGGAAGCTGCCCAGGTAAGCGGTTCCATCCGGCGGGTAGGTCGCGTCGCCGAGCTCGCACTCGCCCGCTTCCTCGACCTCCCACCCGGGGTAGAGGCGGCCGACCAGCTCCGCAGTCCGCTCCGGATCCGCTTCCGCCAGCAGCCGCAGCGGGCCGGACGAAGCAGCATCCATGTAGACGAGCAGCCCGGTCTTGGCTCCCACGTGTCGGCCCCTCTCCAGAACGATGACCCCGATTCAGGGGCAGGCCGCAAGCTACCAACCACGTAGGACACCGGTGCCCGGCAAGACCTGGGTCTTGCCGGGCACCGAACGAACTGATGAGCCAGAGCGCGAGGCTAGGAGAGCGCCTCCCCGAGGCGGCTCAAAGCCTTGAGGCGCTCGGCCAGGGAGGCGTGCGCGTAGACCTTCATGGTCACGCCGACGTCGCTGTGACCGGCGATCTCCCGGACGATGTGCGGGGGCACGCCGAGGTCGAGCAGCAGGGTGATGCAGGTGTGGCGGAGGTCGTGGAAGCGGAGGTCGTCCAGGCCGAGGCGACCGCGGACCGCGTGCCAGCTGCGGCGCAGGTTGTCCGGCTCGTACGGGGTGCCGATCCGGGACGGGAAGACGAGGTCGTTCTCCTGCCAGTCCATGCCGGCGGCGGCGCGCTCGACGGCCTGACGCTCCCGGTGGTCCACCAGGGCGGCGAGGACCGGCGCGGGCAGCGGCAGGGTGCGCTCGGAGGACAGCGTCTTGGGCAGGACGAGTCGCAGCTCACCCTCGACCCGCTGGAGGTTGGTGCTCACCGTGAGGGTGCCGCGCTCCAGGTCGACGGAGCTCCAGCGAAGGCCGAGCAGCTCGCCCCGGCGCATGCCGAGCATCAGTGCGAGCACGTACAGGGTGTGCAGGCGGTGGCCGCTCAGCTCCTTGAGGACGAGCTTGGCCTGAGCGGTGGTCAGGCCCTTGCCGATCCGGTAGTCGGGCGCGGGGACCTTCACGAGCTTGGCCACGTTCTTGTGGATCAGCTCCTCTCGGACGGCGTGCTCCAGCGCGTTGCGGAGCACGGCGTGCACGGACTGGATCATCCGCGCGGACAGCAGCCGCTTGCAGCACTCGCCTGCTGCACAGCAGATCGGCTTGGGCCGCTGCGCGTCCCAGCCGCCCTTGCAGCACTGGCACTCGGCGCGCACCCGGTTCAGCCAGACGCGGACCTCCTGGGCCCGCAGGTCGCGCAGTCGCTTGGTGCCGAGGCCGGGTATGAGGTGGACGCGGGCCACGCTCTCGTAGCCCTGGTAGGTCTTGGGCCGTCGGTTGGGCAGGACCTCCTCCGCGAGCCAGTAGTTGAGGTACTGGCCGACGTTGGAGTCGGTGTCGGGCAGCGGGATGCCGTTGATGGCGTCGGCCTGCAGCTCGACGAGGGCGTTGTGGACCTCGTCCCAGGTCTTGCCGTAGATGGAGACCCGCTTGCGGAGGCCGGAGGTGGTGATCACGTAGGCGCGGCCGTGGTAGCGGCCGTCCTTGCGCAGGGTGATGCTGCCCGCGCCGTTGGGGTTGCGCTTGGCCATCAGGCTGCCACCTCCGCGAGCTCGGCGACGAACGTCCGGACGGCGGCGGCCGGGACGCGGCGGGAACGGCCGATGGTCACCGAGGGCAGGCGACGGGTGCGGATGAGGTCGTAGACGGTGGAGCGGCCGAGCTGGAGCTGGGCCATGACGTCCGGGATGGTCAGCAGGAGCTGCTCGTGCGGGGCCATGGGGTCGGCCGCGCCGGCCGTAGCGGCGACGGGTGCCGAGGCGAGGACCGGACCGCCGAGCGAGCCGGCGGCTTCGGCGGAGGTGAGCGACGGCGGCGCCGGGACCTTCGGCGAAGCAACGATCGAGAGTGCCATGCTAGGGACAGGACCCTTCAGTTGGCGGGCGCGCGAGCGCCCAGGTGCGGAGGGCTCTGGCCCGGCAGGGGCGAAAGTTTGGCGACTGGACGCCTCTGCCGGGAACAGGAGAGAAGTCCCGACCGGCCCCGGTGCGGGGCGGCGGGTGACTGGGAAGAAGCTGTCGGCCCGAAGGCGGCACCGGGACGTGGTCACCGGCGACAGCGTGGATGGACCGTCAGATCGGTCTGTGGGCCGCGCTCGCGGCGGGCATGGCAGGTACGGCGGGACGGCCGAGGATGACCTCGGCCTGCGCGGGGCCAGTGGCAGTCTGGCCGACGGCATGGCGACGCGTGGACAGCACGCGGTTCCTTCCCCGGTGGTTGGTGGGCGGCAACCCGGCACCGTGGTTGATCGTCGTGGATGGGCGTTTCACGCGGTTGGTAGCCGCAGTGGGGTGTGACAGTAGCTCTGGATTCCGGCCGCACCAAATGGCACGGCGACGGCCGAGGGGTGCTCGGGCGGTCGGCCCGGAACGGGCTCGTTACTGGGCGGTCTCCGAGGACTCCAGGTAGGCGAATTCATCAGGCAGCGCGGGGGGCACGACCTCCAGTTCGCGCATGCGAGCACGCCAGTTGCGGAGGGACTGGATGTCTCGTGCGTGAATCCTGTCGAGCTCGGCGACCATGTCGAGGAACTTCGCTCGGTGCTCGGGATCTCTGGCCAGGGCTGCCTCGCGGCGCTTCTCCTCGCCCAGCTCGCGGCTAAGCATCGCGACCGAGACGAGGATGCCGTGCTCGCGGAACATGTTGAGCACGGTCTGCGTGGGCGCCTTCATCGCCTCCTCCCGCGACTCACCAGTCACCCAGGCCACCGCGTCCCACATCGACACTTCCCGCCCCGGCAGCACCTCGATGGTGGGGGCGGTACCGAGAGGGAAGAGCATGGTGATCGGGGGCACTCCGAGGACCTCTGCAAGGACGAGGAGCTCGGCAACATCGACACTGGCCCGCCGGCCGCTCTCGAGGTTGGCGATCACGGTGCGCGGGATCGGGTACCCGAGCGCGGCGCAAGCGTCGGTGACGTCCTGGGCGCTCAGGCCGAGCTCCTTGCGCCGAGCTCGAAGAGCGTCGGCGACGCGGGCTGTCACCTTGGACGGCCAGTCGGTCTGTGTCATGGATGCAAAATTAGCTCCGATTGTGTGTCGCCGCAAGTCCGTGGTAGGGATTGGGGCACCGACTTCCCGACCTGCCGGACGAGGTGAGCCCATGACTACACAGGAAGACCGGCCTGCTGTGTTGCAAGCCGAAGCCGAGTTCCCCAGACCTTCGCGCGGTGGCGCCTTCCGTCGCGCCAGCGCGTAGCCGAGCGGGCTCGCGCCCAAGCGCTGCCGGGAGACCGTGTCGACCAGCCTCGCGACACCGGGCGGACCGCCCTGTCTGCCGTGAGCGGATGGGGCCACTTCGCGTTGGATCTTCGAGGGGGCTCGACATAGTGTCGAGCTCGCGCCGCCAAGCGGACGGTCGCTTCAACATCCTCTGCACGGCTGGCAGTTGACCAGATCTGCTGCGGCCTCACCGAAGGGGCCGCCCACCAACACCGAGGCCCTCGGTGCTACCAACACCGAGGGCCTCCACGGATCCCCTAACCGCCCATCCACGACGATCGACCGCGGTGACCGGATTGCCGTCCGAAATGTCACCGGGGAAGGAATCTCCGTGCCCCAGCGTACGACGCCGCGTGCCGCCAGTGCACGCCTTGTCTCGCACGCCTTCTCCCCGAAGGCGGGGTGGTAGGCCATGGCGCGCATCCGCACCATCAAGCCCGAGTACCCCGTCTCGGAAGACCTCGCCTCGGTCTCCCTGACCGCCGAGCGCACGTTCGTCTGCCTGCTCACCCAGGCCGACGACGAGGGACGCCACCGCGACAACGCGGCCGTCCTCAACGGCGCCCTGTGGTCGCTGCGGTCCGAGCACACCGCGCTCGACACCGAGGACGAGCTTCGCCAACTCGCCGAGACCAGCCTCATCTGCCGGTACACCGGCTGCGACGGCCGCCAGTACCTGCACGTCACCAAGTGGCACGAGCACCAGAAGATCTCCCACCCCACCCCTTCGCGCCTGCCCGCCTGCCCCGTCCACGAGCCCGCGGGCTGGTGCGGCAAGTGCAAGGCCAAGGGCCAGGGCTGCGCGCGACCGGCTCCGGAGAGTTTCCGGAGCCTTCCGGAACCGCTCCCGGCCCTCGCGGAGACCGTCCCCGCCCAGCGGCCCTTCTCCGCCGACCCCGATCCCACCCCCGCAGCGGCCCTGCCGGTGCCCGATGCGGCAGATCCGAGCGAAAGTGCAGGTCAGGCGGCTTCTCCGGAGTCCCTCCGGAGGGCTCCGGAGAACGTCGTGTCTGGACCATGGACCTTGGACCATGGATCTACCCCTGAAGGGGGCGGCGGCGCCGCGCCCACCCCGGCACCCTCGTCGGCAGCACCCGACCGGAACGGCCCGGTCCTGGTCGGCACGCCCGCCGGCAAGGCGTCGGTGAACGCGGGCGACCTGGTGGCCGAGTACGTCGCCACCTGCCCGAAGCCGGTACCGGCCAACGTGCGCGGGCACCTCGGCAAGGTCATCAAGGACCTGATCGACGGCGGCACCGGCGACGACGACATCCGCGCCGGGCTGCGGCTGTACGCGGCGAAGCCGATGAGCCCGAGCGTGCTGCCGAGCATGGTCCACGAGGCGATCAACGCCCAGCCCGCCGGGCCTGCCCGCGCCGGGCAGAGCGCTGCCCGCGCGCCGTACCGGCCCTTCGCCAACCCGGCCGACGCCCGCGACTACTACGAGGGGGACCTGTGACCAGCCTGCCCAGCCCCCGCCGCACCGGCGAGCGTCGCGAGCCGCAGCCGGCCTCCGGCGCCGTCCTGCGCCTGGAGCGAATGCTGGCCGCCAAGGGCATCGACCCCGACCGGCCGCTGCCCGACACCGACCAGCCCTCCACCGCGTTGGAGCTCGCCGACCGCCGCATCCCGCCGCGCTACCGCCTGGCCGTTGCCGACCACCCGGAGGTCACCACCTGGGTCCAGCAGGTCACCCTGGCCTGCCGACCCGGCCCCGGCGGCACCCCGGGCATCGCCCAGGGGCCCTCGCTCCTGATCGCCGGACCCACCGGCTCGGGCAAGACCCACCAGGCGTACGGGGCGATCCGCAGCCTGCTGAAGGCCGGTGTGCGTCTGCGCTGGACCAAGCTCACCGCCACCGAGCTGTACGCCTCCCAGCGGCCCCGCCATGGCACCGACACCGAGCGGGAGATGCGCGATCTGATGACCTGCTCGCTGCTGGTCCTCGACGACCTCGGCGCTGCCAAGGCGTCCGAGTGGACCGAGGAGCTCACCCTGCGGCTGGTCGACCACCGCTACGAGCACCTGCTCCCGACGATCTTCACCATTAACCTGGCGCCCGGCGAGATCAAGAACGCCCTCGGCGACCGCACTGCCTCCCGCCTGGCGGATATGTGCGAACGCGCCATCCTCACCGGCACCGACCGCCGCAGGCGAACTGCCGCCTGACCGGCGCCGCTGCCGCCAGCGCACCCCGGCCGGTGCGCCGGCCTCCCCGAACTTCACCCCACCACCGCCTCGCCGCTTCGCCACGCCCGCCTGCGGCGAGGCCGCCCCTGGAGCACCACTCTTGACCGCCATCGCGATACCCCCTGCCCACACCCCGTCCGCCCGGGTCACCCTCTGGGACCGCCTCGCCGTCGGTTTGCTCGGCGTCCTCGGCTTCGTCCTGTCCTACGACGCGCTGCGGCAGATGGCCGGCGCGACCCACGTGCGCGGACCGCTCACCTACCTGTTCCCGATCATCATCGACGGCTTCATCGCCTACGGCGTCCGAGCCCTGCTCGTCCTGCGCGACGCCCGCTGGCCCGCCCGCGCCTACGCCTGGACGCTCTTCGCCGGAGCGACCGCCACCAGCGTCTGGGCCAACGCCCTGCACGCTGTCCGCCTCAACGAACTGCCCACCACCGGCAGCGGGCTGAGGCTCACCGACACGGTCGTCGGTGTCCTGTCCACCCTCGCCCCGCTCGCCCTCGGCGGCGCCGTCCACCTCTACATCCTGATCGCCCGCCACGGCCACGACACCGCAACCGCCACCGGTGAGCAGAAGGCCCTTCCGCGCACCGAGGCTTCTGCCGAGCCGGTGACCGCCAACCCTGTACCGGAGTTCCGGCTGGAACGGGCGGAGGACCGCAGCGACGAAAACGCGCTCCTGACACTCCTGTCCGCCGCCGGACTTCTGCCCGCCGAGTGGCGCGACGCGCTGCCCGACCCCGAACCGGCAGAAGCCGACGACCGACCGGCCGATGCCCCGGACCCCCAGACCGAGGCCGCCGAAGGTGCCGCCGGGGCGGAGAACAAGCCGATCGGGCGTCCACCGGGCGCGCCGATGGAGCGGCTGCTGGAGGTGGGCCGCGCGGCGGTCGCCGCCGAGGGCCGTCTCACCCGCGCGATCGTCGAACAGGCCGTGCGCGACGCCGGCCTTCCGCTCGGCAGTACCCGCCTCACCGAGCTGATGCGCAAGCTCCGCGAGGAGCAAGCCGACGAACAGAACCCTCCGCACCTTGAGGCCGACTGACCGGCCCTGGTGTCCGGCTGACCGGCCCGGTCGGTCAGCCGGACACCGACTTCTGCCGACCCACCGCCGCACTCGGCAGAAGGCCACCGCCGCCCGGTCACTGCACCCGGCCGGACTCGACTCGCACCGCGGACACCAGTCCCACGCGGCGTCCGGTCCCGGGAAGGCCGCGCCTGACACGTCGCCCATACCTGCGAACTCCGGCGCGGCCAAACCGGCAACCACCCGGACACTGCCCACCCGCACTCCCACCAGCCCGAATCGCCAGCCGCCACCGAGGAACGACACGCGTGAACGCCGTCCGACGAACCCTGCACAGCCTGCTCGGGAAGCCTGTAAGCTCCCAGGACCGCACCGGAGTTGACCGCCTCCCTGCCCCTGGCGGAGCAAGCGAGTGCGTACGGGGCCCCTACGGGGCCACGTACGCGGACGTCCCCGCCCAGGAGGGCGTGGACGGGCCGGTGCTGCCGAGGGCGGCAGCACCGGAGCTTCACCGCGAGGGCGCGGCGAAGCAGGAGAAGCCCACCAACACGCCGTCCGAGCCCACCGCCGACGTGCTGACGCTCCCCGTTGCCAGCTCTTCCGCGAGCACCGCCCGCCGCGCACAGCGCGCCCCGAAGCGTCGCCGCCGTGACCCCGATAACCCCTTGCCGAAGAAGGTCGGCTTCCGCTGCACCGAAGCCCAGAAGGCGCGTATCGAGCAGCTGGCCGCCGCAGCCGAATTGAACGTTGCCGCCTATCTGGAGCGCAAGGCGCTGGCCGACGACTTCGCCGGCATCACCACCCGCGACGAGCAGTTGGAGCGGGCCATCGTGGCGCTCGACGCGGCACGCGGCCAGCTGGCGCCGGTCGGCAACAACGCCAACCAGATCGCCTACCGGCTCAACGCCGGCATCGGCGTCGAACCGGGACCTGCGGCAGCCGTCCTCGACGGGGCCCTGGCCCTGGTCGCCGAGGTCCGGGCGGCCGTCGCGGAGGTCGACGCTTCCGCCATGCGCCTGGCGAAGGCGAAGCGCCGATGATCAGCAAGCCCATACGCGGGTCCAAGACGCACGGCGCGCTCAAGTACCTCTTCGGTCCAGGCAAGGCCAACGAGCACACCGATGCGCACATCGTCGCGTCCTGGGGCGGCTTCGCTCCAGACCCCGGCCGCGACCCGGGCGACCCAGATGCCACCCTGGTCCAGCTCCGCGACGCGCTCGACCTGCACGTCGTCCGCTACGGCAAGCCGGTCACCCAGCACGTCTACCACCGGCCCGTGCGGGCGGACCCGACCGACCGCATCCTCAGCGACGAGGAGTGGGGCACCATCGCCCGCCGGATCGTGGCCGCCTCCGGGATCGCACCGGACGGCGACCCGAACGGCTGCCGCTGGATCGCCGTGCGCCACGCCGACGACCACATCCACATCCTCGCGACCGTCGTCCGGGCGGACCTCACGCAGGCCCGCCTGCGCGGTGACCAGTACCGCGTCGAGACCGAACTCACGAAGATCGAACGCGAGTACAAGCTCAAGGACCTCTCCGACACCCGCACCCGCGAGTACCGGGACGCGATCCCCAAGCGCGCCAAGGGCGCGGAGTTGCACAAGGCCCAGCGCCTCGGCCAGGAGGGCACCGACCGCGACCGCCTGCGCACCGCCGTACGCCAGGCCCTGGCCGGGGCTGCGGACGAGGAGGAGTTCACCGCCCGGCTCGCTGCCAAGGGCGTGCTCCTCGCCGCGCGCCGCGCACCGTCCGGCGACGTGACCGGCTACAAGTTCGCCCTCCCCACCGGCGACGAGAGCGCGCCGATCTGGTTCTCCGGCAGCAAGCTCGCCTCCGACCTCACCCAGCCGAAGATCCAGGCCCGCTTCGCCCTCGGCGTCGACGAACCCGCCTTCCCCACGCCCGACCCCCGCACCTGGCCCGCTGACGGCCGCCACCGGGCCAGCACCACCATCGAACGCGCCTACCCGGCCTTCGAGGACGACCAGGACGCCGCGCGCGCGGAGGCGGTGATCCGAGGCGGCCTCGAAGTCCTCGACACGCTCGCCGCCACCAGCCCGACCCTCAGCAGGAAGGAACTCCACCAGGCCGCACGGGCCTTGGAGTACACCCGCACCGCCCACAACCGCGCCGCCGGCACCGACCTGCGCGCGATGCGCTCCGCCGCCCGCGAACTCCTCTACGCCGGGCCCGCCACCGGCCGGGGCGAGGACGGCACGGCCGCCGCCACGGCCCTGGCCAGCCTCGTCCTGCTCGCCATCGTGATCGCCAAGTGGCACGCCGCCCAAGGCCACCGCCACCAGGCCGACGCCGCCCGCACGGCGGCCGACCACCTGCGCGCCGCCTACACCCGGCACGCGGCCAAGCCGATCGCCCACCTCACCCTCGAAGGCCACCGCCTCCCCAAGCCCGACCACGACCGGCAGGCCGACGCCGTCCGCCGCACCCTGCCCGCCGACCAGGCCACCCGCCTCCTCGCCGAGGAGAACTGGGCAGCCCTCGCCACCACCCTCGCCCAGGCCGAAGCCGCCGGCCACAACCCGGCCACCCTGCTCACCAACGCCGCCGGGCGCCGCGAACTCGCCACCGCCGACTCACCCGCAGCCGTCCTCACCTGGCGCATCCGCCGCGACGCCAACCTCCCCGCCCCCGCACCGGCCGCCACCCCCGACGAACTGCGCACCAGGGCAGCCCGCACCCGCACCACCAGCCGCACCACCAGCACGCCGGCTACCCCGGCCATCACACCGCCGACGCCGGTCGCACCCGACCAGGTGCGCCGAACGCGCTGACCACCCAGGTGGGCGGGTGCGGAGCCTCCGCCCCCGCCCACCAGCCACCGATCCTGCCCAGCATGGACGTCACCCGTCACCCGTCAGCCGCTGCCGAAAGCCAAGACCAGCCGAAGCAGACCGCCGGGATTCCCTGCGGAAATCCGGCGGCCGGAGCGCCACAACTACCCTGCAGCAAGGCGACGGTGTCGATTCGATGTCCTTCTCGCTGGGAGGGATCCATTCCGGCAGCGCACGTCGTATGGTCCCTTGCTGCCCCGCTGCCGACCCGAAGGGACCGCATGACCGACTACGACCACGACTTCTACAACCCCGCCCCCGAACCCGCGCGTGCCGTCATCCGCGCCGTCCCGCACCCCGCCGAGCTCAACCCGCGCGGCATCACCATCACCTGCACCGGCTGCGGCGCCCGCCGCGACTGGCTCCTCCTCGCCGTCCACGACCAGATCTTCGTCCGCTGCCGCTGCGCCCACGAATGGCCCGAGCCCGACCTCACCCGCGCCGACTTCGACCGGCACTACGTCGAACCCGAGCACGAATGGGACGACTTCGACACCGCCATGAGAGCCCTCGCCTTCGACGGGATGATGGCCGGAGCGATCTGGAACGAGGAGGCCGGGTGCGGGGTCGCTACCGAATCGGTGGCGACCCCGCGGCAAGCATGTCCGGCGGCGCGATTAACCGAGGGACGCGCCGTCCAGGTATGCCTGCACGGGCTCGAAGATCCCGTAGGGCACGTACGCGGGGATCTCAGCAGGAGAGACCCAGGCGACCTCGGCTACTTCGTCGGGAGCCGCAACCTGCGCCTCTCCGGTCTGGGCCGCGCAGGCTACGTAGAACAGCCGCCGCCCGGTCTTCGGGTGGACACGCTCGCCCAGGAGCCTGACGGCTGCCACGTTCAGGCCGGTTTCCTCCCGGGTCTCACGGACGGCGGCCTGCAACGGCGTCTCCCCGGCCTCGATCTTGCCGGCCGGGAACTGCCAGGACAGCTCCCCCTCGCTGACCAGGCGCCGCACCATCAGCACGCGGCCCTTGTGAACCACAATCGCAGCGGCGATACCGGGCACCCCGTCGGACGTCTGCGTCACGCTTACTCCTTCCGCGAGAGGTGGCGCCGAGCTCGGAGCATCGATGGCTCCGTTCAGGAAAGAATCTCGCGTCCGAGTACCGCTTCGACCGCGCGTTCGTGAACGAGTCCGGCCCGGACAAGGCGTGCGTCAGCGGTCGAGCAGTCGATGATCGTCAGGTGGTTGGCGGCCGGGCAGACACCGCCGTCCAGGATCACGGTCGCTTTGACGCCCGTGAGGCTCAGGAAGTCGGCGACCTCCTCGGGCGAGATCGCCGGCCCGCGCGCGTCGATGCCCGCATCCCCGGAGATGTTGACAGTGGTCGCGGCGATGGGCGTGCGGGTCAGCGAGGCCAGCATCCCGAGTGGGCCCGGGGAGTTGGTGACGAGGGCGGGAGTACCGACGGCAGAGTGCCGAGCACCCTCGTCGGCGTCACGCCACGGCAGGAGGAGGGCCAGATCGCCCGGCCAGAATGCCTCCGCCAGCCTGCGGGCCTCGTCGGAGATCACGAAGCGTTGTTCGCAGTCCGCCAGGGACGGGGTGACGAGGACGAGGGACTTGGCGGTGGGCCGCCGCTTGCCTTCGAAGATGCTCCGGCAGGCGGGCGCGTTGGTGGCGTCGGCACAGATCATGTACCAGCGCGAGGTGGGGACGATGACCAGCTCGCCGGCTTCGAGGGCGCTGGCGGCTCGGTCGAGCTGGTCGGTTGGGATCTGCTGCATGAACACTCCGCTTTCAAGATCGGCGAGTTGGATCAGGTCTGGCTCGGCAGTAGTGCTTCCAGCGGCCGGCCGGCACGAGGGGACTGCGGGAGGTTCCTACGAGGACGCCTCGGCCTGGTGCAGCCCGGCGAGACCCGGGTAGTCCAGCCATGGGTCCCGCAGTGACTGGAGTCGGTGTTCGGCATGGGCGACGTGCGACACGCGGAAGTACGCCATGATCCGGGGTTCGCGGCTGAGATTGCGGCCCACGGCGTGCGGCACGAGGTGGTGCATGAGCAGGACGTCTCCGGGTGCCCCGAGGAACGGCGTGCCGGTCCGGGCGTCGACGTCCGGGGGGACCTGGTCGGTGATACGGAGGGACCACTGGTCGCGGAACCACTCGGACATGGTCAGGTGTCCGCCGGACTGGTAGCGCAACGCTCCGCCGGTCGGGTCCGTGATGTCCGAGAGCACCACGCCGACGAGGAGCGAGAAGGTCCGCAGTTCGTCCGGATCGAGGTGGGGGCAGGCGACGCCGTCGACGTGCATCGCCTTCTCGGGTTGCGACTGGGGGAGCTGCGACTCGGGGATGCGGACCTGGATCTGCGTGGTTGAGACGGGCTGGAAGTCTCCGAGCAGCGCACCAGCGAGAGCGGCTGCCCCGGAGCTGGAAAAGAGGCCCAGCAGATCGGGGTGGCCGCCGAGTTCAGGGGCGAAGGTGCGCTGGGTGTAGGAGTGGATGAGGGCAGGGTCCATCGACTCTCGGAGCCAGTCGTCGACGAGCGCGCGAGCGCGCGCGACGAGATCGGAGCCAACGGCGCCGCGCTTGATGAGCAGGCCATCACGTATGAAGGCGCTCTTCTCAGCAGGGGTGAGGGCCATGGGAACTCCTGACGAAGGCGGGCCGCTCCGGGCGGTGAGGGAGAAGCTGGGTGAGGACTCCGGCAGCCGAGTCCAGGGCGCTCTCGACGATCGCGTGGCCGATGTCGGGGGACGCTGCTCGCGGGTCGCCACCGATCACCCCGCAGGCCGCGATGGCGCTGTCGCCGGAGTTCCACGGCCACGTCGCCCCACGGTCGAGTACCCGACGGTCGATCTCCCCGCGCCGCTCTCCGTCGGCACTGAAGTTCACGGGG
The DNA here is from genome assembly GCF_040681575.1 of Kitasatospora sp. NPDC051702. NCBI lineage: Bacteria > Bacillati > Actinomycetota > Actinomycetes > Kitasatosporales > Streptomycetaceae > Kitasatospora > Kitasatospora sp. NPDC051702. Next base: position 10,835 of record NZ_JBFAZB010000060.1, on the reverse strand, counting down.
AGACGGTCGAGATGGACGTCCTCGGGGGCGAGGGCGAGCATGAGCGAGGTCTCGCGGTGGCCGGCGTGGATCTCCGGCAGCTCGCCCTCGGCTCGGAAGGCCGACAGCGAACTCGGGTGGATCACACAGGCGGCGAGCCCGTACCGGTCCTGCAACTCGTAGAGTGCGGCCTCCAGCACGCCGCGGTTGCCACCGTGGCCGTTGACGATGAGAAGACCCCGGGCCGGGGTGGATCGGACGTAGCCGCCGACCACCGCGTCGAGCAGGGACATGAAGCTCGCCACCCGCAGCGAGACCGTCCCGGGCGCCCAGATGTGCTCCAGCGACAGGCCGTACGGGATCGCGGGCAGCGCCCACAGGTCGTGGTGGTCACCGTAGCGCTCGACCAGTCGGGTGGTGAACTGCTCCGCGATGACCGTGTCCGTGTTCAACGGCAGGTGGGGGCCGTGCTGTTCGACGGAGCCGATCGGCAGGCACAGCACCGATCCGGCACCGAGCTCGGCAGCGACGTCCGGGGCGGCAAGCCGACCGTACTGCCGAGCCGTTGCTGCGGCTGGCGTCATGTCTTGCTCCGGCGGCCGATCCGGATGAGGAACTCGTTGTCCTCGAGGAAGGTGTCGTCGCTGCTGTGCTCGGCGAGGACGGCCCGGACGGCGGTCTCGAACTCGGCGAGTCGATCGCCGAAGAGATGGGGTGCGGCGAAGCTGGTCGAGTAGAGGTAGCCGAGGATGCCATCGGTGGTCCAGGTGCGCTGGACCGGCACCCGGATCTCTTCGACCTGGTTGAACGGGGATTCCTCCATGATTTCGCTGTAGGGCCGGTTGTGGTGCTTGAAGGTGCTGCTGCCGGCCCGGCGCTCCTCCCCGAGGAACTCCTGGACGACGGCACGCACGGACTGCTTCCAGGGGCTGTCCGCCGCCCAGAAGCTGTTGTCCCCGAAGATCGCGACCGCGCCGTCCGGCGCGACCTGGTTGTCGAGGAGCGCGAGGACGGTGGCCTGGTCGAGCCAGTGGAAGGCCCGGCAGATCGTGACGAGGTCGGCGAGCCAGCCCGCCGGAGGCGTGAAGTCCTCGGCCGTGGACTCGACGAGTGCCAGGGCAGTCCCGTCCGGCAGTGCGGCGCGGAGAGCCGACTCCGCCGCCGCGAGCATCTCGCTGTCGTTGTCGATCGCGATGATGTCGTCGAACCGGTCCAGCAGGGCCTCGGCGACCAGGCCGGTACCGGTGCCGACGTCCAGGAGTCGGCGAGGGCTGCTCTTCGGAGCGGCCTGGTCGAGGACGGTGGCGACCTCCTCCGGGATGCCCGGGCGGTACTGGCGGTAGTAGCCGACGGTGCCGGTGAACAAGCTCATGGAAGCCTCCGTGCGAGTAGATGACGTACGTGCTGCACAGCATCAGCGAGGTCGTTGGCCACCAGCACGCCGTGTCCAACGAGTGATGATTCGTCAGGAACCGTACGCCCGTGGGACACCCACACGGCGCGCAGTCCCGCGGCCATGGCTCCCCGGACGTCGCACTCCCAGTCGTCGCCGACGTGGATCATCTGCGAGGGCGACACCTGGTGCGAGTCGGCGACCGCCCAGAAGGCGCGGCGGTCCGGTTTGGCGTAGCCGGTACGGCACGAGGGGAAGTGGCCGCTGACCCATGGGGACAGGAGCTTGAGGAGTCGCTCGGGGTCGGCCTCCGTGCACGTGACGTTGGACAGCGTCACGAGGGTCGCCTCCCGGCTGAGTTCCTGCAGCGCGTCGACCGTCCCCGGGAACAGCACGAGCGGGGCCACCGGAAGGTCTCGGGGGAAGGCCGACGGCTCGATGCTCAGGGCACGGCACACCCGGTCGACCACCGCATCGGTGATCTCGGGCGCGGTGTGCAGGACGTCGCGCATGATGCGTCGGGCTTGCTGCGGGCCGAGCGGCGAGGCGGCAGCCAGGTGGGCGGCGAGACCCGGTCCCTGCGCGTTCCCCAGCGTGCCTCCGATGTCGAGGCTGATCAGCGATCGGACAGGCGCCATCAGGCGGCCTCCAATCCGGTGACGGGCAAGGCGGAGACGATCGCCTCGATGCGCGCAGTACGGATCGACTCCGTCGTGGCCTCACCGAGGAAGGTGAGCGCGTACCGCATCTCCGCCTGGTCGAGCGCGTCCAGGTTGCGTCCGTGCCTCTGGGCCGCCTCCGCGAGGTCCGTCGGGATGGTGCGCGGACGCAGTCCGTGCGGCAGGTGAAGCGTGCCCGACCAGACGGGCGCCGGCACCGCCACCGGATGCATCGGCCGCAGGACGGTGACGTCGTCGAGGCTGATGATGCGCACTGGCGCGCGCCCATCGCCGAGGTCGAGTTCGCCGGACAGGAAGGTGTCGTGGCCGTCGAGGCGGTGGTCGAGTACGAGGAGGGGGCCCTGTTCGTCGTGCCGGGTCGTGCCGCGGACGGGAAGGCTCTCGCTGCTCCGGGTCATTGGGGTCTCCGTGGTTGGGTACCGAGGCCGGGGGTTCGGGGCGAGGGGAGATGGCCGTGGTCGGGTGTCCAGGGTTCGGCGTAGAGGGTCTGGCGGCGGGGCTCCCACTGACGGCGGTACTCGACGGCGGGCACGGCGTCGGGGAAGGCCGCCGCCAAGTGGATTCCCGGCACCATCGAACGGCCGTGGGGGTAGACGGGAACGCCGACCTTGCGAGCCGCCGCGGTGATCTCGACGGCTCGGGTGAGCCCGCCACACCCGACGACGTCGATGGTGAGCGCCTTCGGTCTCACCTGGTCGAACAGCATGGGCAGGTCTTCGTCCGGCCGCAGTCGCTCCCCTACGGCCACGGGCAGGCCGGCGTTGGCAAGGCGGTGGTAGATCCGCAGGTAGTGCTCCGGCAAGGGGTCTTCCAGCCAGGTGAGTGCCGGGTTGTCGAATCGCTTCGCGAACGCAGTAGCGAGCTCGGGACTCCACGTTCCGACCGCGTCGACGGCGAAGCCCTTGCCGAGGATCTCGGCTGCCCGGTCCACGGACTGGAGAAGGTGACTCGCTTCGGTGGCGGTGGTGGCATCCGGTCGGCGCCGGAGACCCCACTTGGTGAAGGCCCAGCCTTCATCAGCGACTTGGGTCGGGACACCCGGCGCGGGAGGGCCGCTGAGATCAACGCGGAGCCACGAGGCGTACGCCGGTACGGACGAGCGGCTCGCTGGCGGGGCCAACAGGTCGGCTACCGGCCGATCGGCCAGACGTCCGTGAAGATCCCACAGAGCACAGTCCACTGCTCCGACGGCCCACTCGGCCACACTGCCGACCAGTCCGCCGGCCGCGACCTGCAGTCGGGCTCGGTGGCCGTCGTGGTCGGTCACGAGGTGACCGATCGCAGCGTAGGACAGCGCGTCGACAGCGCGGCCGACGGGCTCGCTGACCGGGCCGTACCAACCTGTCCGGCCGCCGCCGTGCACGGTGACGAAGACGGTGTCGTCCCCGGCAGCGGCGCCTGCTCCGACCAGCATCGTCTCGACCTTGTCGATGGTGACGTCCATCAGAACGCCACCTCCTGCGAGGCGGTCAGCTTGCGGGCGGCCTGGAGCAGACCGGCCGGGTCGAGGCCGAGTTCACCAGCGAGTGCTGCCTGGGACATCGGCCCGGGGGGCTCGCGCCAGCCGATGACTTCGACGGGACGGCCGAGCCGTCCGGTGAGAAGTCCCCAGACGGCAGCCGGGTGGCCCAGCGTGGCCACGAGGACCGCAGCGTTCTCGCCGAGGTACGTCACTGTCTCGGCCGCCGACAGGCCCCTTGGCCAGACCTGCGGATCTCCGAGGACCGTCAGGTCCAGCACGCCTACGACGCGAATCCGGCAGCCCAACTGGGCCCGGATCACGGGAACCGCCGCTGTGGTGACCTCCGCAGGAAGATCGCCTGCAACCAGGATGGTGAGTTCGGGCTCGCCCTCATCGCTCAGGTGGGGCCAGACTGCCAAGCCCCGTGCCAGTTCCTGCTCGATGGTCTCGTCCGGCTGCCGTACCGTCGCGTGCTTGCCTGCGATTACCACGTTGACGCCGCCAGTCGACGCCAGTGCCTCGTCCAGGACGACGGCCGCCCGCGCGGGATCCGCCGGCGTCAGCACCCGCACGGCCGGATCGCATGTCGCCAGCAGGGCAGTCGCCAGAGAAGGATCGCCGTGCGTGTAGACGTTGTGCCACCCGTACGAGGTCAGCAGCAGGTTGAGGCTCGGTGCGGGGGCTCCGGCGGTGAGCCGACGGTGCTTCAGGTGACCGACGACTCCGGAGGTCAGGAGCGGCGCGAAAGCCTCGTAGGACACCAGGACACCGCGTCGGCCACCGGCGAGCCAGCCGCACAGCCACCCCAGCAGGACCTCCTCCGCCAGGACCTCGGACACCCACGACTCGTCCTGAAGCGCACCGAGGCGGTTCGAGGCGAGCTCATCGGGGCTGAAGAGACGGAAATCCCCTGCAGCGGCATGGCTCCGAAGCACCTGGCCCACGGCGTGCCCGAAGTCGCCGCCGGGCCAAGTCCGACGGGACCCGGGCTGGACCGCGGTCAACCGGGAGAGCGGGGCCGCCGGGTGCCAGCCTGCCGTTTCGAGCGCGCCAGCCAGCTCTCCGGTCGGGCGTCCGTCGGTGTCGAACAACTCCGCCGGCCGGTACGAGGCGAGCCACTGCTCCAGAAGCTCTCGCTGGCCGCCGTCTTCGCGCGCCAGGCCCAGCGGTGTCTTGTGGGTGCCGGGTGTGCCGACCAAGGACCGGCCCTCGATCTGCTCCGGCCCGCTCCAGCCTTTCACGCATCGCAGGAAGACGGCCGTACGCACACCGCCCACGACCTGGCCCACGGACTCCAGGAGGGCCTGCCGGAAGCTCTCGTGCTCCTCGCGCGAGGCAGCGGACACGTGCACCACGCGGCTCTGCCAGCCCAGCCCGGCCGCGTATCCGGCGAGTTCCCCGTCCGTCATCGCTCCCAGCAGGGACCGGTCGCCCATGCGGAAGCCGTTGACGTGGACGATCGGGACCACCGCACTCGCGGGCAACGCCCGTGCCGCGAGCCAGGAGGCCGCCGTGGTGGGCGTTTCGCACTCGCCGTCCCCGATGATCGGGAGAACGACCCGGTCAGGCGCGTCCAGTGCGAACCCGTGGCCGAACGCCAAGGCACCACCGAGACAGCCCCCGGGAGCCGTCCCCGCTGCGAGCAGAGGGTGAACCTCCGACCCGAGGCCATCCACCTCCGGAAAGTCGTGGGCCAAACGCGCCAGGCCCGCAGCATCCCGGGAGTACTGCGGACGTACCGAGCCGAGCTCTCCCGACAACCACGCGAAGGCCAGCTGCACCACACCCGCATGGCCGGCACCGAGCACGGGGACGAGGGTCCGGCCGGAAGCCGCCTCCCCCGCTGCGAGCGCCGTGTGGGCAAGGGCCCACGCGGTCCCCGGCACCGTTCCCCAGTGGCCCGCCGGTCGGCGCTTGATGTGGTGGGCTCGCAAGGGCTCCGCCAGGAGCACGTTCTCGTCGAGGTGCAGGAGCACCACCGACACGTACACGGCGGCCCTCCAAAGCACATCAGCCCGGCTCAGCACGGGGGCACCAGGCTCTCGCCGTCGAAGGTGAAGTACCACAGCGGCCGGTAGCACTCCCAGGCTGCCGGACGGAGCCCCGTCGGGCTCACGATCCGCTCGATCTCGCGACGCGCTCGGAGGTAGAACTCCAGTGAGTCCGACCCACCGGCCCGCAGGCCAGCCATGATCGAGTTGTGCGCCTGATAGACCTGGAAGTTCGGGAACTCGGTGACGAACGGCATCAACTTGGACACCCCGTCGCTGAGTTCCGCGAGGCTGTCCAGACCGACTATGTAGGTGAACGACGTGGCATGACCGGCCGCCATCGCCCGCCGGAGGACCTCGGGCATCTCCTCGGCCGTCAGCACCGCCTTGCTGGCCTTGAGCAGCAGGTCCCGCCGGCTGAAGCACTCGGCGGTCAGCCGGAGCACGAACGGCGCCACGCGCTGGGCCAGTTCTTCGAAAGCGCCGGTGCTCCGGATCACCGAAGTGAGGAAGCCGATCCGGGCGCCGATTCCGTGAGCGCTGAGCACCTGACGCAGTCCGATCAGATGGTCAACGGCAGCCCGCTCGCGCTCGAAACAGCCGGTCGACACGGTGACCTCGCGCAGTTCGGTCAGGTCCCGGTGAGGGTGCTGTTCGACCATGGCGGCGAGCAACTCGGTCAGCTCCCGTTCCTCGGCGAGCCGGGGGTCTGCTGCCGCCTCCAGCGTGTTCGGGCAGAACGCGCACCCCACGCAGCGGCTGCGGGCGTTGGGGTTGAGCGTGGCGGCGCGACCGTCATCCCGGAAGTACCCGCCGACCGCCTCGTCGGCGGCGACCCGCTCGACGGTGGCGATCGGGCTGCCGGCCAGCATGAGGTCGTCGCCCTCCAGCCTGAACGGTGACGCCTCGGCGTTGAGCGGGACGATCACCATCCACGAGATCTCGGGCCGTGTGGCCATGCGCACTGCGACCCGGGCCCGGTGGCGGGCGTGGACGGAGGAGATGCCGAACAGGTTGATCGCCATGAGCAGTGCGTCCTCGACCGGCACGCAGAAGCGGTCCGCCAAGCGCTCGACGTGCGGGAGGGTGAGTGCTGCTGTTGATGAGTCTCCAAGGACTACCGTCATGATCCGTTCTCCGTCGGTGTCTGGACCCAGCCTGGGATGAGTCGTCTGCCTGTGCGCCGTGCTGGACACGCCGTCCTCCCCAACGCCGTCTGGGAGGATCGACCGGTGCGGGCCTGCCGGGTTCCGTCCGGCAGGCCCGCACCGGTCTTCCGCCTAGCGGCCCGGGTAGGGCGGCTGCGGGGTCGGCGGTGCCGGCGGCGGCGGGGGAGGTGGCGGCGGAGGCTGCGGCGCCTCCAGGCGAACGCTGGTGGACGTCATGGCTGTGCTCCCTTCTGATCAGTGGTGCGCGATGGCCGGGGCCTGGCGTCGTTGTCAGGTCCCGGTTTCGACCGCGGGCTCACGCAGTGGCTCGCGATCGGGCTCGTAGTCGGCCGCCAGGGCGAGGCCGGAGTGATCAGCGCTGAGCTGGTGTTGTGCGGTGACTCCGAGGAGCGTCAGAACGATCAGGTGGCCGAGTGCCCAGAGCCAGGCGAGCGCGGCGCCCAGCGGGTCGTGGTGCGCGCCCCGGTGTCGGGCCGGCGGTGCCTGGTGGGCGTTCACGCCGCATCTGCTCCGACTTCGGCCCAGACGACCTTGCCGCCGCCACCCTCCTCGACGCCCCAGCGCTGGCACACCGCCTCGACCAGGAACAGCCCACGGCCGTGCTCCGAGGTCGACTTGGAATGTTCAAGACTGGGCAGCTGCGGGCTTCCGTCCGAGACCTCGATCCTCAGCCCGCAGGGGCAAGGAGCGAGGCGAACGTCGAAGCAAGCGCAGTCGGCCGCGGCACTGTGCAACACGACGTTGGCCGAGAGCTCGGAAGCAATCAGCTCGGCATCGTCGATCAGCAAGGCGTTGAATCCCCAGGCGTCCGCGATCCGCCTCACCGACGTCCGGATCAAGGGCACGGAACGGGCGGACAGGACGAACCTCATCTGTACCGAGACGCACCGGACTTCTTCGATCCGTGTGCTTCGCGCGGGCACACTGCTGTCGCCCAGGACGAGGCTGCCCAGTGCCCGATGGCTGTGAGGACGCTCAGAGTCCGGGAGGAGCGTGACCGCCTCCTCCGTGGCGGGTGCAATGGCCTGTCGGCCGCGACGTTCCATCGCCATGTGCCCCTCCTCATCTCGTAACAGGCGGCTCATCAGCGCTGCTTGATGGCACGTCAGAACGCTAGGAGGATGGATGCAGCGGAACCCGGAAAATTCTTCCGGGGTAAGGAAACCAAGCAGCGCCAGGCTGGGGGCATGCGAGGAATGACCGAGACGCTGAGCATCGGGGAGCGCGTCGCCTGGTACCGCCGCCGCCGAGGCATACCGCAGGAGGTACTGGCCGGCCTCGTCGGGCGGACCGCCGACTGGCTGAGCAAGGTCGAGAACGGCCGCATCGAACTCGACCGCCTCTCGGTGATCAAAGCGCTGGCGGCTGCGCTCGACGTACAACTGGGCGACCTGCTGGTCGAGCCGTCCCTCATCGACTGGAGTACCGACGGCCGGGGCGGCGCGGTGCCGAAACTGCGCGAAGCACTCACGGACTACAAGCACATGTCGCCGTTACTGGCGTCCGAGTCGACGGATCCGCCACCCGACCTGGAGATCCTGCGAGCGGAGGTCGGTTCCGCCTGGTCGGCCTACCAGGACGCCCGGTACGCGAGGGCCACCCGTCTCATCCCAGAGATCCTCGCCGACGCCCAGCGCGCTGTCCGTGCCTACGACGGCGAGAACCAGCTGAAGGCCAAGGCCCTGCTCGCGATGGCGTACCAGGGCGCGGCCATGGTGCTGACGAAGATAGGGGAAGCCGATCTCGCCTGGATGGCCGCCGACCGCGGTCTTACTGCCGCGCAGGAGTCGGGCGACCTCGTCGTCACCGGCTCCCTGTTCCGATCGGTCTCCCACTGCCTCCTCTCCAGCGGCCGCCTCACCGCAGCGCGGGACCTGGTGGCGGACTCAGCGGGCTATCTGGAGAGTGGCCTTGCGGACGCCTCGCCGACGTACCTGTCGATCTACGGGACCCTCTTCCTCGTCGGCGCGGTGACCGCCGCCCGGCTCGACGACCGGGCCACGGTGAGCGCGTTCCTCGCCGAGGCGGACCAGGCCGCACAGCGCCTGGGCCACGACGCCAACCACATGTGGACGGCCTTCGGGCCGACCAACGTCGCCATCCACCGCATCTCTACGGCCATGGAACTGGGCGATGTCCAGGTCGCTGCGGACCAGGGGCCGCGCGTGGACTCCTCCACCCTGCCGCTCGAGCGGCGTGTCCGGCACACCCTCGAAGTGGCCCGCGCCTACAGCGCGCAGAACCGGACGGACGAGGCCCTCGCCCTGGTACTGGACGCCGAGGAACTGGCCCCGGAACAAGTCCGCTACCACTTCATCCCCCGGCACCTGGTGACCACCTGGGTCCGGCAGCAGCGCGGCAAGCCGAGCCACCAGCTCGCGGGCGTGGCCCAGCGGCTGCGCATCGTGGGGTAGTCCGGCGAGGACGGCTACAGTCATGGTCATGAGCGACTCCGACGCACCCGAGGCCGTTGCCCAGCCGCGCACCGCCGCCGGCGTGCTGTTCTTCGACGAAGCTGACCGCGTGCTCCTGGTGAAGCCCACCTACAAGCCGGGATGGGAGATCCCGGGCGGCTACCTCCACCCCGGTGAGACCCCGAGCGAGGGCGCGGCCCGCGAGGTCAAGGAGGAGCTCGGTATCACCCCGTCCATCGGCCGCCTCCTCGTCGCGGACTGGGCGCCCCACCCGACCGAGGGCGACAAGCTGCTCTTCGTCTTCGATGGCGGCGTCCTCCCCGCAGAGGAGCGCGCTCAGATCAACCTGGACGGAGTGGAGATCGGCGAGTACGCCTTCCACGCCGCCGACCAGATCGACGAGCTCCTCATCCCTCGCCTGGCCCGGCGGGTCCACGCCGCGATTGACGCACGATCCCCCGCTGCAACCTCCTACTTGGAGAACGGGGTGCCTCGCTGCTGATCCAGGTGCCCGGACGGTTCGAACCTGAAGGTTCGACTCGACTACCGATCACCCTCGTTGAGTGCAGATGCTGGACGCCAGAACGGAGTTGGCGTCGGCGCCACGAACTACGCTGACGGTCATGGATTGGCTGGATCGGGTGACGAAGCTGCGGCAGTGGACGAACAACGAGGTCCGCGCGCCACACAAGCCGCTGTTGCTGTTGTACGCCCTCGGCAGCTTCCAGCAGGACACCGACAGCGAACTGCGTTACAGCGTGGTCGAGGAGGAGCTGAAGCGGCTGCTGGTCGAATACGGGCCGCCGAATCCCACGACGCCCGCGTACCCCTTTCACTATCTGGTCAATGACGGTGTATGGGAGGTTCGGACCGACCACGGGCCGGGAAGTCCGGGAACCGGTATCCGGCTCCTCCGGTCCAGTGGTGCCACCGGCAGGCTCGTTCCGGAGTTGCGGACAGCGCTCACCAGGGAACCTTCGTTGCTTGGGCGGCTGGCCCGAGTATTGCTGGACGTCAACTTCCCGCCGTCGCTGCACACCGATCTCTGCAAGGCCGTCGGTCTCGACCTGGAGCTGGCCGAGACCGCGCCCGTGGCCGGCCTACTGGGTGAAGCGGAGACCGCTGCACGACGGCAGCGGGACCGCCGGATGCGCGAGCTGGTCCTGACGGCATACGAGTTCCAGTGCGCCTTCTGCGGCTACGACGGGATGCTCGGCGCCAGCAGCGTCGGGCTGGAGGCCGCGCACGTGCGGTGGTGGTCCTACGACGGGCCGGACGAGGTCGACAACGGCCTGTGCCTCTGCTCGTTGCACCACAAACTCTTCGACAAGGGCATCCTGGGCCTGGGCAAGGGGCACCGCATCCTCGTCTCGCAGCGCTTCGTCGGCCGTAGCGAGGCGAGCCGGCAGCACGTGCTCGCGCTGGCAGGGCAGCCGGTAATAGGCCCGCAGTTGGGCGTTCCATCCGTCGCCGACCGGCATCGCGAGTGGCACGCCCGACAGGTCTTCCATGGTGCGCCCCGGACGCCTGCCGGAACGCTGGCCTGACTGGAGACAGGTGACCGGCATCAGTCCATCGCCGCCCGCCACGCTCCCTGGACCGCTGCAACCAGGTAGTTGCGATCTTCCCTCTGGGCTGCAATCGCGTCATGTCCACTGACAGTGAGGATTGGCCATGGCATCGCCTGAGGTCCTGACTCGCCCACTGACTGACGCTTCGGTTGTCCTTTTTGGGAATCGTCGGTCTC
>NZ_JBFAZB010000059.1:0-50950 GCF_040681575.1 Kitasatospora sp. NPDC051702 | reverse complement strand
GAGTCCATGCGGAGCATCGGCGACTGACGAGAAGCCGGCGAGGTGCGTGCCCCGGCGGCGACCGCCTGGCGTGATCCGAAAGACACGCCCTAGGCTCCCGCCGTGGCACAGAGCGAACTGCTGGTCGACATCCGCGAGTACACCGTCGAGTCGCTGACGGACCTCCGCGCGGCACTCGTCGCCGTCAACCACGAGGCCCTGCACCACTGGCAGGGCCGCAGCCTGGACGCCCTCTGGGACATCATCGAGAACCGGGGCTTCTCCGACCTGCTCGACTCCCACGACGTCCTGGTCGTCCGGGCCCGCCGCAGCGCCTTCCTCTCCCCGGAGCACCCGCTCGGCCGGACCCTGCTGGAGCTGTTCCACGACGCCACCCACGCCCGGCTGGAACTCTGCTGACCCGGCTCGTGCGACGGACGAAGGGGGGGTGGGCCGTGACCCGGGAACTGCCCGAGCGGCACGTGGTCCTCAACGAGCTGGCGCAGGGCCTGCGGCCGCTGGCCCAGGGGATCGACTGGTTCGACGGGCTGCCCGGCGAGGAGCAGCGGCTCGCGCTGCGGGACCTCGCCGCGTTCGCCGTACAGGCCCGCGCCACCACCGAGGACGGCGTGGCCGCCGTCCGCCCGGCCGGGCTCAAACCGACCCACACCCCCTCGGTGCTGCTCTCCGGCGGGCGCATCGAGCACCGGCTGGGGGCGGTCGCCCGCCTGGAGCCGCCGCACGAGCGGCGCAAGGCCTTCCGGCTGCTGGTCCACGTGCTGGCGCTCGCCGACGCCCGGCGCCGGGAGCGCTTCTGCCGCGACGGCTGCTCCCACGCCTGGCACCGGCTGGGGCCCGCCCGGCCGCCGGGCGCCGCGTCCGGCACCACGGACTGGTCGCGGCTCACCCACGCGTACGGCACCGCCGAGGACGTCCCGGTCCGGCTCGCGCGCCTCGCCGCCGACCCCACCCCGCAGGGCTGGGACGCCCTCTGGTCCGCCCTGTGCCCCGACGACACCGTCCACCCGGCGGGCTTCGCGGCGCTGCCGGGACTGCTCGACATCGCGGGCGGGCTCGACCAGCAGCGCACCCTGCCGGCCCTGGCCCTGGCCGGTGCCATCGTGGCGGGTGCCGACCAGCCCCACGGGGCCGGGAACGTCCGCGCCCGGTACGCCACCGAGATCGCCGCCCTGCGCGCGCTGGCCGAGGAGCACCGGCGGACGGCCCCCTGCGTGCGGGACTACGCCGCCTCCCTGGACGCGCAGTTGAGCCTCGAGGGCGGTCCGGCCTGGGCCGGGGAGCTCACCCTGGGGATCATCGTGCAGCAGTACGAGCTGACCTGCCCGGCGTGCGCGGCGGAGGTCCTGGTCGTCGTCGGCGACCGCGGCCGGTACTCCCGCCCCGGCGGCCGGGCCCTCGCCACCGCCGGTGCCGACGCCGGCTCGGCCGGCCACGCCGCGACCCACCCGCTGCGGCCGGCCGACCCGGCGGACCTCCGCGGCACCGCCCGCCGCCTGTACGACCTGGCGGTCGCCGACCACCGGCCGGCCGTCGCGGCCGTGCTGGCCTGTGCGTTCGGCACCGCGACCTGCCCGGGCTGCGGGGCGGACTTCCCGGTGGCCGAGCGGATCGCCGCGGCCGCCGGGGAACCGGGGACCGCACCGGCCTGACTCCCTGACCGCCCGGGGCCGCGCGCCGCGCCTTCGCCCGGTCAGACCCCGTCCGAGCCCCGCTCGAGCCCGAGGTCCGTCCGGGCTCCGGTGATCCACCCGAGCACGCCGTACGCGTCGGTGTCCTCCGCGAGCGCGGTGGCCTCACGCAGCAACTCGGCCGCGTCCGCACGCCGTTGCTCCTGCCCGGCGATGTAGGCGAGGCCGGCCAGGTTGGCCGCGACGCCGGGAGCGAAGTCGGCCTCGCGCCGCAGGCGGGTCGACTCCTCCAGGTGGGCGCGGGCCTCCGGGAGGCGGCCGGCCATGTGGTCGAGGATGCCGAGATGACGCAGCGCGTAGGAGGCGGTGAGGGTGTCGCCGGCCCCGCGGGCGAGGTCCAGGGAGCGCCGGAGCAGCGGCTGGGCGGTGTCGTGGTCCCCGCGCACCACCTGGTGGTAGACGGCGATCCAGAACAGCGCCTCGCCGCGGCCCCGGTCGTCGCCGAGCCCGGCGTAGAGCCGCTCCGCCCGTTCGAAGAGCGCCAGTTCCTCCTCGGACTCCTCCTGCCGGGCCACGAAGCGGGCGTGGACCACCCGGCCGCGGGCCAGGGCGAGATCCGCCTCGACCGCGTCGAGACACCGGTCGGCCCGGGTCAGTGCGCCGGTGTCGCCCCCGAAAACCGCTTGCTCGTAGAGCCGTTCGGCTTGCTGCACACGATCGTCGATTCCGGTCATGGGGCGATCGTATCGATCACCCCTCCCCCGGGCCCGCCGTCTCGACGATCAGCAGACTCCCCCGGCTCCCCGCCCGGACCGCGTGCCGCGCCCCCGCCGGAACCACCACCAGCTCTCCCGAACGCAGCGTCATGTCGGCTTCCTCGACGTACAGTTGCAGCACCCCGTCGACGACCAGCAGCACCTCGGCCGCGGCGTGCGACTCCACCGGCAGCTCCCGCCCGTCCATCCGCAGCAGCTTCACCTCGGCGGCCCCGACCAGCCCCAGCACCCGGGACTGCCAGGCCTGCGGCAGCCGGGCCGCGCACTCGTTCACGTTCACGTTCATCAGGTCGACCGGGTTCACGGCATGCCTCCCCGCGGTCCGCCCGCCCGGTGGGGGGAGGCGTCCGCGCATCGCGTTCAGTGGATGCCGAGGACGCTACCCGCCCGGCGCCGCCCGTTGGTCGACCGTTCGGTAAAGACTGCCGGACCGCTCCGCGCGGCCCTCGCCCCCGCGAGGTGCTACGCGTGCCGGCCGACGGCCGGCGAGGCGTGCTCGGCCAGCACCTGCGCGACGACGTACCGGGCGATGTCCGCCATGACGGGATTGGTCTCCCGGTAGTAGTCCAGTTCGGCCACCGCGATCGACAGGGCCCAGCCCCGGCCGCGTGCCCAGGCCGCGTCGTCGGCCCCCACCGCCGCCCGGAAGTCGCCCCGGACGGCCGCCGGGAGCACGTACCAGGCCGGGATCAGGTCGACGGCGCCGTCCCCCAGTCCGGCGCACCCGAAGTCGATGACCGCACTCAGCCGGCCGCCGGAGACGAGCAGGTTGCCCGGCTGCAGGTCGGCGTGGATCCAGACGGGCGGGCCGGACGGCCCCGGGGCCTCCAGGGCCGCCTCCCAGGCGTCGGTCGCGGCGCGGGTGTCGACGATCCCGTGCAGCCCCGCGATCGCCGCCCGGGTCTGGCCGTCCCGTTCCGCGAGGGGTTCGCTGCGGTAGGCGGCGGGGCCGCCCGCCGGGTCCACCCGGTGCAGGGCACCGACGAAACCGGCCAGGTCGCCGGCCAGCAGCGCGGGCTCCTCGGCCCGGCCCGCCACCGGATTGGCCCCGTCCAGCCAGCGGAAGACCGACCACGGCCACGGGTACCCCGCGACCGGCCCGCCCACGCCCAGCGGTGCGGGGACGGGCACCGGCAGGGCCGGGGCCAGGCGCGGCAGCCACGCGTGCTCCTTGGCGATGTCCTCGGCGGCGGCCGGGATCCGCGGCAGGCGCACCACCATGTCCGCGCCGAGCCGGTACATGGCGTTGTTGGTGCCGGCCGAGTCGACCCGTTCGACCGGCAGGCCGGCCCACTGCGGGAACCGTTCGGCGAGCAACGCGCGCACCAGCGCCTCGTCGATGTCCCACTCGTCCGCGTGCATCGCGCCCATGCCTGTGGCTCCCCCTCGCTCGGTCCGGTCACGTGCCGGCGGCCGGGCTCACGCACCTGCGGGTACGGCCCCGGCCGGCTCGGACCCCGTCCGGTGGACCGGGCCGGGCACGGGGCCCGAATCTTCCACCGGGGTGCCGGGCCCGCAACCGGATTTCGGCGGCCCTCACCCCCGCGCGGCGAGGTCCGTGCGGTCGGTGAGGCCGTGACGGCCGTCGAGGTCCCGGCCACCGGCGAGGTCCTGACTGCCGGAGAGGTCCTGACTGCCCACCACCTTGAGCAGCCGCAGCGCCGCGTGCGAGGGGGTGCCGGGCGCCGCCGTGTAGAGGATCACCCACTGATCGCGGTGCGGGTCGTGCAGCGCCTCGCAGTCGAGGTCGAGCGGGCCGACCACCGGGTGGAGGATCCGCTTGCGGGTGGAGCGCCGGACCTCGACGTCCTGACGCGCCCAGAGCTCGCGGAACTCCGCGCTCGCGGCCACCAGGCGGTCGACCAGCCCGCGCAGCTCGCTGTCGGCCGGGTAGCGGGCGGCGGCGACCCGCAGGTCGGCGACCGCACGGAGGGCGAACTTCGCGGCGCCGTCCGGGTCGTGGCGGGCGCGGGTGTCCGGGTCGGTGAAGAAGCGCCAGATCATGTTGCGCTCGCCGGGCGGCAGGACGGAGAAGTCGCCGAGCAGCGCGGCCGCCATGGCGTTCCAGGCGAGCACGTCCCGGGCGGCGCTGCAGACCATCGCCGGGGTGTCGTCGAGACGGTCGAGCAGGTGCAGCAGCCCGGGCCGCACCTCCCGCGGCGGGCCGGCCGGCGGCAGCGGCGGCTCGCCCACCAGGTGGTGCAGATGGGCGCGTTCGTCGTCGGACAGCCGCAGCGCCCGGCTGATCGCCCCGATCATCTGGCGCGACGGGCGCGGCCCCCGGCCCTGTTCGAGGCGGATGTAGTACTCCACCGACATCCCGGCGAGCTGGGCGACCTCCTGGCGGCGCAGGCCCGGGGTGCGCCGGCGCCCGCCCGCGGGCAGGCCGACGTCGGACGGCTGGATGCGGGCGCGCCAGCGCCGCAGGAAGGCGGCCAGCTCCGCCCGGTCCACGTGTTCCACGCCGTCCAGTCTCGCCGGGCGGCCGACGCGCCACCATGGCACCGCCGGTACCACCCTCGACAGTGCTCTCCCGGGCGTCGCCGCCCCCGGTCAGGGTGGGGCCATGACCGACAACCGCATCGTCCTCGTCACCGGCGCCAACAAGGGCATCGGCTTCGCCACCGCCCGCGAACTCGCCCGCTCCGGGCACACCGTGCTGATCGGCGCCCGCGACCCCGGCCGCGGCGCGGCCGCCGCCGCGGAGCTCGCCGCGCAGGGCCTCGACGCCCGTTTCGTCCACCTCGACGTCACCGACCCGGAGTCGGCCGCCGCGGCGGCCCGCCGGATCGACGCCGAGCACGGCCGCCTGGACACCCTGGTGAACAACGCGGGCACCGCCCTCGACTACGGCCACACCCCGCAGACCCTGCCCCTGGAGGCGCTGCGCGCGACCTACGAGACCAACGTGTTCGGCGTGGTCACCGTGACCAACGCGATGATCCCCCTGCTGCGCCGCTCGCCGGCGGCCCGGATCGGCAACGTCTCCAGCGGTCTGGCCAGCTTCGCCGGCTTCCTCTCCCGCCCGGAGAACCCGGTCTGGGAGCACGCGACCCTGCTCGCCTACAACTCCTCGAAGGCCGCGCTCAACGCCGTCACCCTGGTGTACGCCCGCGAGCTGCGCGGCACCGGGATCAGGGTCGACGCGCTGGAGCCGGGCTACTGCGCGACCGATCTGAACGGCCACGCCGGCCCGGCGAGCGCGGAGGAGGGCGGGCGGGCGATCGCCGCCCAGGTCGGCGGGCCGGGTGACGGCCCGACGGGCTCGTTCTTCCGCCCGGGCGGCGGCACCCACCCGTGGTGACCGGCGCCCGCCGGTGACCGCTGCCCGCCGGCGGCCGGCGACCGATGCCCGGCGCGTCCGGCCGTGCGTCCGGCCCTGCGTCAGGCAGACCCTAGGCGGGCTGGACGGCCCCGGCGGCGATGAGGGCGGGCAGCCGGCGCATGTCGTCGAAGACGACGGTGTCCGGCCCCGCCAGCCGCTCCGCGGGGGTCACGCCGCCCGCGTAGCCGAGCGAGCGCATCCCGGCGGCCCGGGCGGCCTCGACGCCCGGGCGGCTGTCCTCGACGACGATGCACGCGGCCGGGTCGACGCCCATGGACCGGGCGGCGTGCAGGAAGAGGTCGGGCCAGGGCTTGCCGCGTCCGACGTCGGTGGCGGAGAAGATCCGGCCGGCGAAGTGCCCGTGCAGGCCCGTCCGGCCGAGGGTGTGGCGCATCTTCTCGTGCGAGCCGCTGGAGGCCACGCAGGTGGGCAGGGTGATCGCGGCCAGCGCCTCGGGCAGACCGTCGACCGGGGTCAGTTCGGCGTCCACGGCCTCGGCGTGGAGCTCGACGAAGCGCTTGGCCCACACCTGCGCGGTCTCCTCCCCGAGCCGGTCGGCGACCAGCGTGTGGTTGGCCGCCTCGGAGCGTCCGACGAACCGCTCGATCGCCTCGGCCTCGGTCAGCGGCCAGCCCAGCTCCGCGCCGAGGCGCAGCAGCACGCGCACGGCGATGACCTCGCTGTCCACGAGGACGCCGTCACAGTCGAATATCACCAGTTCGATCGGCTTGATCATCCCCACAGGATAGGCATCCGTCCGGACCGGCCACCGGGCGGCCCGGAGCCGGCCGGCGGCCGTTCGCCGAAGTCACGGGCCCGGAGGGGGAGTTCACCGTCGATGCCGGGCCCGGCCCGCGGGGTCCGTGGACTCCGCGGGCCGGGCGCTCGAACCGGACGGGCCTCAGCCGGTCTGGACGGAGGTGTCGTCGATCACGAAGCTCGTCTGCAGCGAGGAGTCCTCGACGCCGTTGAACTTCAGGGTGACGCTCTGGCCCGCGTAGGACGAGAGGTCGAAGGTGCGCTGCTGGTAGCCGGCCGCGGCGTCCACGTTGCTGTAGGTCTTCAGCGTGGTGCCGTTGGCCGAGAGGGTCAGCTTGTCGTAGGCGGTGGAGCCGGTCTCGGCGGTGTCGATGTGCAGCCAGAAGCTCAGCGTCGCCTTGCAGCCGGCCGGGATGGTGACGGTCTGCGCGAGGGAGTCGGTGTGGCTGGAGCCGTAGCCGTTCAGCCAGGCCTTCCAGGAGCCGCCGTGGGCCGCCTGCGAGGAGCTGTTGTCGACGACGCCGGAGCTGGTCGTCCACGGGGAGGCGCTGCCGGTCTCGAAGCCGGCGTTGCCGAGCAGCTGGGCCGGGGTGCAGGTGCCGCCGCCACCGCCGGTGACGGTCCAGGTGAAGCCTGCGGTGGCGGTCTTGCCGGCGGAGTCCGTGACCGTGACGGTCACGTTGGAGGTGCCGGCGGCGGTGGCGGTGCCGCTGATCAGCCCGGTGGAGGCGTTGATCGACAGGCCGGCCGGGAGGCCGGTCGCGCCGTACGACAGCGGGGCGGTGCCGCCGGAGGCGTTGATCTGCAGGCTGACCGAGCCGTTGAGCGCGGTGGACTGGTTGCCCGGGTTGCTCACGGAGACGGCGCTGCCGGCGGGCTTGGTGAGCAGGCAGCCGGCGACGTTGAGGTCGATGGCCCGGTTGGCGCCGAGGCAGGTGGTGAACCAGTAGGTCTCCTCACCGTAGCTCTGGCCCTTGAACGCCTTGGTGGTGCCGTCGGCGGCGACCTCGCAGGGGTTGTCGAGGGTGCACATCTCGCCGTTGTCGTTGCCGGTGTTGTTGATGCCGACGATCCGCCCGCTGGCGGAGTCGACGATCGGCGAGCCGGAGGTGCCGTGCGTGGTGTTGCAGCCGGAGCTGTAGCGCAGCGAGTCGTGCCAGGTCCACTGGTCCTCGCGCAGGGTGGGCACGAACCCGTTGACGGAGCAGTTCCACACCTGCTTCCAGTACGAGGAGGGTATGTACATGGCGGAGCCGTCGACCGGGTGGCTGTCGTTGATGGTCAGCGCGGTGGCGCCGTACTTGGAGCTGATCGAGGCGTAGGTGTCGGTGAGCTGGTAGAGCGCGACGTCGGTGCCGGTCATCGTCGCGTAGAGCACCTTGTCGGCCTGGACGGTGCCGAGGGTGTTGCCGGCGCCGTTGAGCAGGGTGCCGCTGCGGCTCGCGCTGGCGTTCTGGATGACCTGGCCCGCGGTGGGCATGGTCGGCAGGCAGTGGCCGTTGGTGAGCATGAGCGCCCGGTCGGCGGACACGGAGCTCGGGTAACGCACCAGCGACGCCGAGCAGTTGCTCAGGGCGATGGTGGAGGTCAGGTCGCTGGCCTGGACCGCGTGCGCGGGGGCGGCGGCGAGGGTCAGCCCGCCCGCGACGACGGCGCTCACACCCGCCATCGCGACAACTCTCTTCAGCATGGCTCTCCTTGTGGGGGATCGCGGGGTGTACGACTGGTCGCCGAGGCCCGCGCCGCACGAAAGTGCCATGGTCACTTCAAGCGGTCAACCGTCCTGACCGAACTCGCCACCGCCGATCGGCGGTCGTGCCACCGGGCGGGGGCCATCCGCCCCGGTATGCCCGTTACGCGCGCAACCGACGGCACCCCCGGGCACCACGGGTGCCAGGAGGTGCCAGAAGGTACCGACGGTAGGTCAGAACGCCTGCGACGAAGACGAGTCGGGAGAATCCGTCCGAAGGCCAGGACACCCGGCGCCCCGGCACCCCGGCACCCACGCCCACGCCCACGGCTACGGCTGCGGGAAGGAGTCCGCGTCCACGCTGTCGGTCTTCGCGTTGCCGCCCGCCGTCGGCTGGAGGGTGATCGACCAGGACGTCGCGGTGCGGCCGGTCTCGAACGCCAGCGTGTCCTGGAACTTGGTGAAGCGGCAGCTCTGCGTGAAGGCCTTCGCGTCGGAGTCCCAGTCCACGCCGCCGGAGAAGAACACCTCGTAGGTGCCGTCCTCGACGCCCTCGATGCTGGCCTTCGCCCCCTTGGCCACGTACACCGAGTGCACCGACTTGCCGTTCAGCGCGAGCGAGACCACCGCGTCCGACTTGCCGCCGTTGTCGACCTTGAACACGCCCTCGCCGCGCAGCCTCCCCTCCCGGACCAGGGTGCCGTTGTCCAGCGAGCGGGACTGCTGCTTCGGCGTCTGCGGCGCCGCGAAGGTCGTCTGAAAGCCCAGCGCCGCCATCTTCGCCAGGGCCGAACCCACCCCCGCCAGGCCCTCGGAGGCACCGAGCTCGGCCTGGGCCGAACCCAGCGCGCAGACCCCCTTGTTCTTGATGTCCTTGCGGACCCCGGCCGCGTCGGAGGAGAGCTTGGTCAGCGAGGCCACCAGCTCGGCCCGCGCCGTGGCGGCCTCCGGCGGCTCGCTCGCCCAGCGCAGGTCACTGCCCGCGGTCGTCGCGGCGCTGCCGATCGTGCCGAGCAACGTGTCGAACTCGCCCAGGGTCTTCGCCGTGGACACCTGGCCCAGCGCCTTGGCGAGCGGGTCGATGCCCTTGGCGAGCACCGGGCCGTACGGCGGCCTGGTCGGGGTGGGGAGCGGTGTCGGGGTCTCGGCCTGCACCGGCACCGCGGTGACCGTCGCCGTCGACGGCCCCGCGGCCGCCCCGCCACCACCACCGCCCCCGGAGCACGCGGCGCACGCGGCGAGCAGCAGCGCGGTACCGACGGCCAGACCTGTCTTGCTGATGGACTCCATGGAACCCCGCCCCGGTGACGTCTCGTACACACTGCGTGCACGACCCCGCCGCCATGGTGCCGACCCCGCCCAGGCCGGTCAACCGGATTCGCGGTTTCCGGCGGAAGGGCTACGTCAGGGGGCGTACGGGGGCGCCGACGGAGGTCAACTACGATCGGCCCGTGCTCAGTCTCACCGGCCTCCCGCTCCAGATCGCCGCCTCGGTCATCGCGATCCTCGTCTTCGCCGCCACCATGTGGCTCTGGCCGCGGTTCGGCGGGAAGGGCTGGAAGTCCTGGGCGGGCCGGATCGGCGCCTTCCTCGCCGCCCAGGTCTCCGTGCTGGTCGCGATGGGCCTGATCGCCAACGGCTACTTCGGCTTCTACAGCTCCTGGACCGACCTGCTCGGCACCAGCGGCGGCCTGGGCACGGTGGTCGACCACTCGCCCAACGCCTCCGGGGTGTCCGTCACCGGCGAGCAGAAGTTCTACTCCGCCCAGGGCTCGGAGCCCGACCGCTCCGGGCTGATCCAGAAGGTCGACGTCAAAGGAGCGGGCAGCGGCCTGAGCAGCGAGGCCTACGTCTACCTGCCCCCGCAGTACTTCCAGCCGGACTACGCCAAGCAGCGCTTCCCGATGGCCCTGGTGCTCACCGGCTACCCCGGCACCCCGGAGAAGCTGATCTCGCTGATGCAGTACCCGGCGTCCACCCTCTCCGCGATCGAGCAGAAGAAGCTGCCGCCGACCATCCTGGTGATGACCCGCCCCACGCTCGTCGGCAACCGGGACACCGAGTGCGTCGACGTCCCGAACGGCCCGCAGGTGGAGACCTTCTTCACCAGCGACCTGCCCAAGGCCCTCGCCACCTCCTACCGGATCGGCACCGACCCGGCGAACCGCGCCGTGATCGGGAACTCCACCGGCGGCTACTGCGCCCTCAAGTTCGCGCTGCGCAAGCCCGACTCCTACCGCGCGGCGGTCGCGCTCTCCGGCTACTACAGCGCGGCCCACGACGAGACCACCGGCGACCTCTTCGGCGGCAGCGACCGGCTGAAGCAGGAGAACGACCTGCTGTGGCGGCTGAAGAACCAGCCGCCGGCCCCGGTCTCCCTGCTGCTGACCACCGCCAACGACGAGAACAACTTCGGCGAGACCCAGGCCATGGTCGGCGCCTTCAAGGCCCCGACCAAGATGTCCACCATCACCCTGGACACCGCCGGCCACAACTTCCACACCTGGACCCGGGAGATCCCCCCGGCCCTGGAGTGGCTGGGCAAGCACCTCTCGATGCCGCCCGCGGCGTAGCCGAAGCCCGGACCCGACAGGGGGCCGGCAGGGCTCCGGCAGGGCTCCGGCAGGGCCCGACGGGGCGCGGTCCCGAGATCACACCCACCTCACAGCCGCGTCTCACGCTCCTCTCAGCCGCGCCACGCAGCGTATGGCGCATGACCACGACCAGCTACTCCACTCCGGCCGGGGACCCGTGGCCCGAGGCCGCGAACTTCCCGCCGCCGGAGGTGCCGCAGCCGGACCCCGCCCAGCCGGACCCGGCACCGCTCTTCCCCGAGCAACCCCTGCCGCCCACCGGTCCCAAGGGCGTCGCCTCCTGGTCCGGCCGGCTGCGCACCCTGCCCGCCCGCACCTGGCGCGGGCGGGCGGACGACCCGCGCTGGGTGCGCCCGGCCCTGCTGGCACTGCTGGCCGCCACCGCCGTCCTCTACCTCTGGGGCCTGAGCGCCTCGGGCTGGGCCAACGCCTTCTACTCGGCCGCCGTCCAGGCCGGCAGCCAGAGCTGGAAGGCCCTGTTCTTCGGCTCCTCCGACGCCGGCAACTTCATCACCGTCGACAAGCCGCCGCTGTCGCTGTGGCCGATGGCCCTGTCGGCGCGGATCTTCGGGCTCTCCTCCTGGTCCGTCCTGGCCCCGCAGGCGCTGATGGGCGCCGCCACCGTCGGCGTGCTGTACGCGACGGTGCGCAGACGCTTCTCCCCGCTCGGCGGTCTGCTCGCCGGGGCCGCGCTGGCGCTCACCCCGGTGGCGGCGCTGATGTTCCGCTTCAACAACCCGGACGCGCTGCTGGCCCTGCTGCTCACCCTGGCCGGCTACGGGCTGGTGCGGGCGATCGAGGCGGCCGGCACCCGGTGGCTGCTGTTCACCGGGGTGATGTTCGGCCTGGCCTTCCTCACCAAGACCCTGCAGGCCTTCCTGGTGCTGCCCGCCTTCGCGCTGGTCTACCTGGTGGTCGCGCCGACCGGCCTGTGGCGCCGGGTGCGCCAGCTGCTGCTGGCCGGCGCCGCGATGGTGGTCGCCGGCGGCTGGTGGGTGGCCGTCGTCGAACTGCTGCCGGCCTCCGCCCGCCCGTACATCGGCGGCTCGCAGGACAACAGCTTCCTCTCCCTCACCTTCGGCTACAACGGCCTCGGCCGGATCAACGGCGACGAGACCGGCAGCGTCGGCGGCGGCGGCCGGCTCCCGGCCGGCATCGAGGCACCGACCGGCGCGATGCGCGGCGGCCGCGGCTGGGGCGAGACCGGCATCACCCGGCTGTTCGACGGCGACATCGGCGGGCAGATCGCCTGGCTGCTGCCGGCCGCACTGATCCTGCTGGTCGCCGGCCTCTGGGCGACCCGCCGCTACGGCCGGACGGACACCGCGCGCGCGGCGTTCCTGGTCTGGGGCGGGGCGCTGCTCTCCACCGCGCTGGTGTTCAGCTTCATGTCCGGCATCTTCCACCAGTACTACACGGTGGCGCTGGCCCCGGCCGTCGCGGCGCTGGTCGGCATGGGCGTGGACGGGCTGTGGCGGGCGCGGCACCGGTTGCCGTGGGCGCTGGTGCTGGCCGGCACCCTCGCGGTGACGGCGGTCTGGGCGTTCGTCCTGCTCGGGCGCAGCGGGGACTTCCTGCCGTGGCTGCGCTGGGCGGTGCTGGTCGGCGGCCTGGCCGCGGCGGTCGCGCTGGTGGCCGGGCAGTTCGCGGGCCGGGTCGACGGCCGGCGGGGGGCGCGGATCGCCTCCGTGTCGGGCCTGGTGGGCCTGGCGGCGGCGCTCGGCGGTCCGGCGGCCTACGCGGTGGACACCGTCGGCACGCCGCACACCGGCTCCATCGTGACGGCCGGACCGGCCGTGCAGGGCGCCTTCGGGCCGGGCGGCGGCGGCCGCGGCGGCAAGGGCTTCGCCGGCAACGGCCGGATGTTCCTGCCGGGCGGGCAGAACGGCGGCGGCGTCAACGGCGTCCCGCCGCAGGGCGGTGCCGGCGGGTTCACCGGCGGCGGCCAGAACGGCGGCGGGTTCCCGGGCGGCGGCGTCAACGGCGGTGCCCAGGGCGGCAACGGCGGCTTCCCGGGCGGCGGTTCGGGCAACGGCTCGGGCAACGGCAACGGCTCGGGCGGTTTCCCGAACGGCGGCGACGGCGGTCACCGGGAGCGCGGCAGCGGCGGCGCGAACGGCACCGGCAGGTCCGGCGGGGGCACCGGCGGCTTCAACGGCGGTGGGCAGAACGGCGGCGGCTTCAACGGCGGCAACGGGTTCAACGGCGGCCAGAACGGCGGCGACCGCTCGGGCGGCTTCCCCGGCCCCGGGGGCACGGGCGGCCCCGGGGGCATGGGCGGGCTGCTCGGCGGCACCAAGGTGAGCGACGAGGCGGCCTCCCTGCTGGAGGAGAACGCCGACCACTACACCTGGGCGGCTGCCACCAGCGGCTCGCAGAACGCGGCCAGCTACCAACTCGCCACCGGCAAGCCGGTGATGGCCCTCGGCGGCTTCAACGGCACCGATCCCTCGCTCAGCCTGGCCGGCTTCCAGAAATACGTCCAGGAGGGCAAGGTGCACTGGTTCATCGGCGGCGGCTCGGCCCGGGGCTTCGGGGCCGGCGGTGCCAACGGCGCCGAGGGCGGCCGGGGCGACGGCCGGGAGCAGGAGTCCGAGACGGCCCAGATCGAGAGCTGGGTGGCGAGCCACTTCACCGCGAAGACGGTCGGCTCCACCACCTTCTACGACCTGACGGCCCCGCTCTCCTGACCGTCCCGCGCTCGGGGGCGCACCGCCGGCCGGCGGTGCGCCTCCGAGCGTGTTCGCGGCGGTGTTCCCCGGGTCCTCTCCCCGGGTCCTCCGCGGGGGCTCGTCAGCCGCCGATCGCGGACATCGGGCGGTCGGGCCGGACGAAGTCTGCGGAGTCGATGGCGTGCCCGGGACCCTTGCGCCCGATGGTGGCCCGCCAGGCCTCCTCGATCCGGTCGTCGTCGGCGCCGCCGCGCAGCAGGGCCCGCAGGTCGGACTCCTCGGTGGCGAACAGGCAGTTGCGCAGCTGGCCGTCGGCGGTCAGCCGGACCCGGTCGCAGCCGCCGCAGAAGGGGCGGGTGACGGAGGCGATCACCCCGATGACGGTGTCGGTGCCGGCGATCCGCCACTCCTCGGCCGGGGCGTTGCCGTGCCGGCCGACCGGCACCAGGTCGAAGCGGGTGCCGAGTTCGGCCAGGATCTCGTCGGCGGTGACCATCGTCGCCCGGTCCCAGGCGCCCTGGGCGTCCAGCGGCATCGACTCGATGAACCGCATCCGGTACCCGTGCTCGAGGGCGAACTCGGCCAGCGCGACGATCTCGTCCTCGTTCACGCCGCGCACCGGCACCGCGTTGACCTTCACCGGGTCGAGGCCGGCCGCTCGGGCGGCCGCCAGCCCGGCGAACACGTCCGCGATCCGGTCCCGGCGCGTGATCCGCGCGTACCGCTCGGGGCTCAGGGTGTCCAGGCTGACGTTCACCCGGTGCAGCCCCGCCTCGCGCAGCGCCACCGCCGTGCGGGCCAGGCCGATCCCGTTGGTGGTGAGCGAGACCTCCGGCCCGAGCGCGGTGATCCGCCCGACGAGCGCCGGCAGGCCCCGGCGCAGCAGCGGCTCCCCGCCGGTCAGCCGCACCGAGGTGATCCCCAGCCGGCCGACGGCGATCCGCACCAGCCGCAGCACCTCGTCGTCGCTCAGCACCTCGGCCTTCGGCAGCCAGTTCAGGCCTTCGGCCGGCATGCAGTAGGTGCAGCGCAGGTTGCAGCGGTCGGTGAGCGAGACCCGCAGGTCGGTGTGGACCCTGCCGAAGCGGTCCAGCAGCGGGCGCGGTGCGGTGTTCATCGACCCAGTACAGGGGCTGGCGGGCCGCAGGGCCAGCGGCCGAACCACCGGGGACCGTCCCCGACCTGCGGGTTCGCCTTGTGCATTCGTACAACTGTGGCTTCCTACGGCTGCGGGCGGGCCGCCCGGGCGGGCAGGCTGGGCCCATGCAGACCACCGAGACCCCACCCGGCCCCGTCGCCGCGCTGGTGCTCGCCGCGGGCGGCGGCCGGCGCCTGGGCGGACGGCCCAAGGCCCTCGTCCGGTACGCGGGCCGGCCCCTGGTCGAGCACGCGGTGGCCGTGGTGCGGGCCGGCGGCTGCCCGGACGTGACGGTGGTGCTCGGCGCCGAGGGCCACCGGGTCCGTTCGACGGCGCACCTGCCGGGCTGCCGGCTGGTGGACAACCCGGACTGGGCCGAGGGCATGGGCTCCTCGCTGCGGGCCGGCCTGGCGGCGCTGGCACCCGGCACGTCGGCGGTGCTGGTGATGCTGGTGGACACCCCCGGCGTCACCCCGGCCGCGGTGGCCCGCCTGCTGGCCGCGCACCGGGCCGGTGCCGAGCTGGCCGCCGCGGCCTACGACGGGCGGCGCGGACACCCCGTGCTGATCGGCGCCCGGCACTTCGCGGAGGCGGCCGCGGGCGCCCGCGGCGACGCCGGGGCCCGCGCGCTGCTGGCCGCGCACCGGGCGGCCACCACCCTGGTCGAGTGCGCCGACGTCGCCGTCCCGGACGACCTGGACACCCCCGCCGACCTGGCCCGCTGGGCGGCCGGCTGACCCCTCCCGCCCCTCCGGGTGCCCGAAGCACCCGGAGCCCGCACGGACCGGGCGCACACCCCTGATCCATCCCGGAGGATTGCCCCATTCCGCGCCAAGCGCCCGCTGTTTCGGGGAGCATGGAAACGTCCCACCACCCGACTCGAACGGACGGAGCCCGCGATGGCCGGACTGCCCGACGACTTCACCGGACACGACCCCGCCCTGCCAGGGCCAGGGGCGGGCGGTGGCGCCCGGGCGATCCGCTGCCCCGCCTGCCGCCGGGAGCACCTGTACGAACCACCCTCGCTGCCCTGTCCGTGCGGCGCCTCCCTGAAGGTGCCGCTGCTGCGCGGCGGGGTGCCGGTGCAGGTCCGGTTCCGCTCCTGGGAGGACTCCTGGCTGAGCATGCGCTGCCCGCACTGCGGCCGCTCCGACCAGTGGCCGCAGCCCGAGTTCACCTGCAACTGCGGCGCCACCGTACGGCTCCCCGTGGACCGCACCACCCGGCTCGGCGGCGGCACCGCCGGACCGCTCGCCGCCCCCGGCCCACAGACCTCCCGCCCGCACCCCGCCCACCCGATGGGCGCACCGGTGCCCGCCCCGCCCGGCGGCTCCGCCGGCCCCGGCGGCCGGCCCAGGCCGTTCCGGCACCGCGCACCGTTCCGCCCGCACCCGGTGCGCACCTCGCAGGACGCGGTGTTCACCGCCGCCCGCTACCTGGAGTGGCTCGGCTTCGACGACCTGGAGCTGACGGAGGCCCAGGAACGCGACGGGGTGACCCTGTTGGGCAGCCGGATGGTCGCCCAGGTGGACACCTGGACCGAGCCGGCCGACGTGAAGTCGGTGGAGTGCCTGTGGCTGCAGACCCTGCACGCCGAGGAGATGGCCGCCGCCATGTTCACCCTCGCCGGCTACTCCCACCAGGCCACCGTGCGCGGCGAGCAGCTGCTGGTCGCCCTGTTCAGCCTGGACCTGGCCGGGGTGCCGCAGCCCGCGAACGGCGCCGCCGAGGCGCTGATGGAGACCGGCTGGACGTCCTGACCCGACCGGAACCCCTCTAGATCATTTCCTCCGCCGACGCAAGAACCTCCGCTCGTGATCTGGTGCACAAGCTCACCCCCGTGTTGAATTGCCGCCACAGCGCGGGCCTTCGCGCTGCCGTCGCCATGCTGGCGGGAGTTGACGGCAGCGCAGCTGGGGCAGGCCCGTGCCCTGCTGGATGGCGCACACAAGGAGGTGGCGTTGTCGGAGCACGGATGGAACCCGAGCGGCCCGGACGAACGGGGGCGGGCGGCAGCGGAGGAACCGGGCGACACCGTGTGGCGGCTGAGGTCACGGGGGTGCTGGCAGGAGGCGGCCGAACTGCTGCGCCCGGCTGCCGAACGGGACCCGGAAGCGGCCCTCGCCCGAGCCGAACTCCTCATCGAACAGTGCCTCTTCACCGCCGCGCACTGGGCCCAGGCGGAACAGGCGCTGCGCCTGGCCGAAGCCCTGGCGACCGGCACCGAGCAGCGCGCGGCCGCCGCCTGCGCCCGCGGCTTCCTGGCGTACCTGGCCAGCGTGCTCGGCCCGCGGGACCGCCTGGACGAGGCCCAGGCCGCCCTCGGGCGCACCTCGGCACTGCTGCCGCCGGATGCCCCGGGCCGTCCGCTGCTGGACTTCCGGCGCGGGCTGGTCGCCGAGAACCTGCTGCGCGACCGCGGCGCGGCCTGGATCGCCTACCGGCGCGCGCACGACGGCGCCGGCGAGCGGGGGGACGAGCTGCTGCGCTCCTACACCTGGCGCCACCTGGCCGCGCTGGCGCTGGCCCGCGGGGACCGCGGCCACGCCCGCGAGGGCTTCGACGCCTCGCTGCGGCTGCGCGAGCAACTCGGGTTCACGGTGGGGGTCGCGCCGGCGCTCGCGGCGCTCGCGGAGGTGTCCGAACCCGCCGAGGCGGCCCGGCTGCGCGCCGAGGCGGCCCGGCTGGTGCACGCGCTGGGCGGGGTGCCGGTGTGGCTCGCACGCCAGCTGGGCACCGTCCACGCGCCGGGGGCTCCCCCGGACGGACGCATCGTCCGCGAGACCCGGGGAACAATCAGCTAAGGTGAGCCTAACCTGGCCGGGGCGAGCAGTGCCCCGGCCGGGTCGCCTTGCCGTTCCCCGGGCACCGCCATGCCCTCCTCCGGCCGGGCCCGACGGGCACCCCGCCCGGCCGGGCGGCGCCGGGCGGTCCACGGGCGGTCCCCGGTCGACCCGATGGGGCCCGCCCATGTCCGCGAGCAGCACCCGGCCCGGCGTCGCGCCGCGCGCCCCCCGTACCACCGAGGCGCACGCCCACGACCCCGTGCCCGACCCGGCCGCCCCCGGCACCGCCGCGTACCGTCGGCTCGCCGTGCTCGCCCCCGTCCTGCGGGTGCGCTGCGCCCCGCCGCGACGCGACGACGGCTGGATCCCGGCCGCCGACCTGGCCGCCCGCCCCGAGGCGCTGCGCGAACTGATCACCCACGACGCCCGGCAGGGTTCCGCCCGCTACGGCCGGCCGCTGCGCCCGGACGTCGCGGCCGGCTTCGCACTGCACCGCTTCGTCTGGCCGGTCTCCCTGCTCTTCACGGTGCCGTGGTTCCTGGAGCGGCGCGTCCCGCTGCTCACCCCGGCGGACGTCTCGGTGCGCCGCGAGGCCGGCTCGGCCGAACTGACCGTCCGTCCGGGCGCCTTCGCCTGCCTCCCGGACGACCCGGTGGCCGGGGCTCCGCGGGCCCGCCCGGTACCGGACGAGGCCGCGCTGGCCGGCGAACTCCGCTGCGCCCTGGGCGCGTTCCTCGCCCCACTGCTGACCGCCTTCCGTCCGGAGGTGCGGCGCGGTCCGCGGGTGCTGTGGGCGATGGCCACCGACGCGGTGGTGGAGGGGCTCTGGTACGTCGGCGGACTGCTCGGCGAGCAGGAGCGGGCGCGCGACGAACTGTCCGCGCTGCTGCGGCCCCCGTCCGCCGACGGGGGCCCGGAGGCACCGGCGCGCACGCCCGGCGCGGCGGACTGCGCCGCTCCGGCTCCGGCCCCCTTCACTCCGAACGCCGGTTTCGCGGCGGCGGAAGCCGGGTGCACCGGCGCTTCGGACACCGACCGGGCCCGGGCCAGCTGCTGCCTCGTCTACACCGTGCGGCCCGAGGAGATGTGCGGCGGCTGTCCGCGCGTCACGCGGAGTTGACGCACACCCGTACGACGCCGCACCCGAAAAGCCTGGAATTCCGGGAACAATCCGCATCGAATTCATACGACAATGCGAATTCACTGGGGTCAGAAATCCCTCTACTCAGCGCATTGACACCGAATCGGTCATTCCCCCGCCGAGCATCCGCCATGATGGTCCCCGCCATCACGACGCAGGAACGCGACGCAGGAAAGTGAGGCTGGTTCCGGCGATGAAATTGTCCGACATACCGCTCGGCTGGGCCGTCACCGCAGGCGTTGGGCTGCTGGTCAGCGCACTCCTGGTGGCCCTGGCCCGGACCAGGGGAGGCGCCCCCGCCGGCGGGGCGGACTCCTGGGAGCGTTCCGAGGAACGGCGCCGCCGCAAGGAGTCCCTCTACGGCGCCGCCTCGTACACGCTGCTGTTCTGCTGCGCCGCCGTCGCCGCCGCCCTCTCCTTCCACGGACTGGTCGGGTTCGGGGTCCAGAACCTCAACCTCTCCGGCGGCTGGGAGTACCTCGTCCCGTTCGGCCTGGACGGCGCTGCGATGTTCTGCTCGGTGCTCGCCGTCCGCGAGGCCAGCCACGGCGACGCCGCGCTCGGCTCCCGGCTGCTGGTCTGGCTGTTCGCCGGAGCCTCCGCCTGGTTCAACTGGGTGCACGCCCCGCGCGGCTTCGGCCACGCCGGCGCCCCGCAGTTCTTCTCCGGCATGTCCCTCTCCGCGGCCGTCCTGTTCGACCGGGCGCTCAAGCAGACCCGCCGGGCCGCCCTGCGCGAGCAGGGGCTCGTCCCCCGCCCGCTGCCGCAGATCCGCATCGTCCGCTGGCTGCGCGCCCCGCGCGAGACCTACGCGGCCTGGTCGCTGATGCTCCTGGAGGGCGTGCGCAGCCTCGACGAGGCGGTGGACGAGGTGCGTGAGGACAAGCGGGAGCGGGCCCTGGACAAGGAACGCCGGCGGCTCGCCGGGAGGCGCGAGCGCGCCGAGATCCGGGCGATCAGCCGCAGCACCAGCGCCTGGCGCCAACGCGGTGGCGGGGCACGCCAGTTGGAGTCCGGCTCGGAGCCCGCCATAGCCGGCGGGCCGGAGCCGGAGCAGCCCGCCGGACCGCCGGCGGTCGAGGCCGCCGAGGGCGCGGTGGTGCAGCCCGGCCTGCCGGCCCGCCCGGAACGGCGCACCATCGACCTGACGCTCGACGAGGACACCGTGACGCTGCCCCGGCTGGACTCGCTGGAGCGCAAACTCAAGGACCTGGAGCAGCAGTTCGGGTAGCGGCCGGTACCCCGCGGTCGGGTGCGGTGCGGCCCGGTGCGGTCGGGTTGCCCCGCGGTCCGGCGCGTGCGGGCCGCGGGTGCCCGGGCCGTGGGTGCCCGGACGCCCCCGGTCGCCCGGTGGGTGCTCAGGCGGCCGGCGTGCCGCTGAGCTCGAACCACATCCGCTTGCCGGACCCGCGCGGCTCCACGCCCCACGCGTCCGCCAGCGCCTCGACCAGCATCAGCCCGCGCCCGGAGGAGGCCTGCTCCCCCGGGGTCCGGCGGGTCGGCCAGAGGTCGGACTCGTCCTCCACCTCCACCCGCAGCCGGGCCCGGCCGCCGTCCGCGTCCGGCTCCCGGTAGAGCCGGGCGGTGAACATGGCGTCGCGGTCGGTGTGCCGGATCGCGTTGGTGACCAGCTCGGAGGAGAGCAGCTCGGCGGTGTCGATGAACTCGGCGACGCCCCAGCGGCGCAGCGCGTCCCGCAGCTCGGCCCGGACCTCGGCGATCCGCGCCAGGTCGGCCTGGCCGATCCGGCGGCGCAGCTGCTGGGCGGCCAGCCCGCCCGCCGGGCCGTCCCAGCGCAGGAGCAGCAGCGCTATGTCGTCCTCGCGCTCGCTGGAGTCGGCGGCCTGCGAGGCGATCCGGTCGGCCAGCTCCTCCAGCGGGTCGCGGGCCGACTCGGCGGCCGCCGGCAGCGGCCGGGCGAGCGCCCTGGTCAGCCGGGCGACGCCCTCGTCCAGGTCCATGCCGCGCGCCTCGACCAGGCCGTCGGTGCAGAGCAGCACCGTCTCGCCCGGGTCCAGGCTGAACCGGGTGACCCGGTACTCCTGGTCCGGGTCGATGCCCAGCGGCAGCCCGCCGGCCACCGGCACCACGGCGGCGGTGCCGTCGGCGCGGCGCACCACCGGGTCGAGGTGGCCGGCCCGGACGGCGTAGACCACGCCGTAGTCCACGTTGACCTCGGCGTAGGTGCAGGTCGCGAAGTGGTCGGTGTCCAGGTCGGCGAGGAACCGGGAGGCCCGGGCCATCACGGCGGCCGGCGGGTGCCCCTCGGCCGCGTAGGCGCGCAGCGCGATCCGCAGCTGGCCCATGATCCCGGCGGCGTGCACGTCGTGGCCCTGGACGTCCCCGATCACCAGGCCGACGTGGCCGCCGGGCAGCGGGACCACGTCGTACCAGTCGCCGCCGATCTGCAGGCCCGAGCCGGCCGCCAGGTAGCGCACCGCGGTGGTCACCCCCGGCACGGACGGCACGGTGCGCGGCAGCATCACCCGCTGCAGGCCGGCGGCCAGCTCGTGCTCCGCGTCGTGCAGCCGGGCCCGGGCCAGGGACTGGGCGACCAGCCCGCCCAGCGTGGTCAGCAGGGTGCGCTCGTCCGCGTCCAGCTCGCGCTCGTCGTCGAAGCTGACCACGCAGACGCCGATCGCCCGGCCGCTGGCCACCAGCGGCAGGTAGGCCCAGGCGCCGCGCCCGGTGCGGCTGGTCGGCTCCCACACCTGCGGGTAGTTCTCCCGGAAGCCCTCGCGGGTCGCGATGAAGACCGGCGTGCGGTGGCGCAGCGCCTCGGCCGCCGGGTGACCGGCCGGCAGGACCGTGCGGTCCCAGACCGCCAGCGCGTCCGCCCGGTAGCCGGAGGCGCCGAGGATCCGCGCCCGGCCGGCCTCGAAGGAGGCCAGCACCAGGCCGTCCGGCGGCAGTCCGGGCAGCGGGAGCTCGGTGAACACCCGGGCGACGTCACGGACGGTGACCGCCTCGGAGAGGGCGCGCGCCGCCTCCTTGATGAAGCGCGAGCGCTCCTCGCGCAGCAGCGCCATCCGGTCGGCCCGGTCGCGCTTGTGCAGCTCCACGGTGGCGTCCCAGACGAAGCCGACCATCCGGGAGGCCCGGCCGAAGGCGTCCGCGAGCACCCGGCCGCGGAAGCGCACCGCCCGCATGGACCCGTTCGGCCCGACCGTGCGGTAGTAGGCGCCGCACTGGCCCAGCTCGGCGACCGCGCGCTCGACCCGGCGGCGCACCACCGGCGCGTCCTCGGGGTGCAGCAGGGCGAGGAAGGAGCCCGCGGTGCGGTCGAAGCGGCCCTGGTCCATGGTGTCCAGGCCGATGATCGCGCAGGCCCGCTGGTCGCCCTCCAGGACGTCGCGGCGGATGTCCCAGTCGAAGGAGCCGATGCCGTTGGCGGCCATCGCGGGCTCCAGCCAGTCCGGCATGGAGTCCGCGGAGGAGGGCGGCAGACCGCCGGACAGCACCGGCGCCAGCCGCCCGGCGGCGATCCCGGGCGCCGTCCGCAGCGAGTGCCGGCGCGCCGCCTGCGCGGGCGGCTTCGCCCGGCCGGTGCCGGCCGTGGTGGGGCCCGCGGGGGCGGTGGTGGCGGTGGTGGCCTGGTGCTCGACGGCGGACGCGCCGGGAGGAAGCGCCGGCCCCGACGACTCGGGCTCAGTGGGCATGCTGCTCCTGCCGCTGCCGTGGCGGACCGCACCGACCGTCCGGGCGGGCCGCGTGGCGATGTGAGGGGTGGTGCTGGATCGGACGGTGTCGACGGACGGTGTTCAGTCGAGGTTCGGTCTCCCCGCTGCTTCCCGCACGTGGACACACATTCCCACCATCCTGGGCGATGTTCGGCCCAGCGGCAATGGCAACGGGCCGGAAATCTTCCGTTCCGCCTTCTGTTCAGGGCTTCCTTCGACGGCGAATGAATCGCCGTCGAACGGGTTGCCGACGGGGGCGGTGGGCCGGGTGCGCGGGAGCCGACGGGCGTGGCCGCCGGGCGGGTCGGTGAGTGCGGCCGGTGGGGCCGGCGGGCCCGGCGGCGGGCGGGCGGACTCAGGGCAGGGCCAGCTCGAACCAGGTGACCTTGCCCTCGCCGCGCAGCTGGACGCCCCACGCGTCCGCGAGCGCCTCCACCAGCATCAGGCCGCGCCCCGAGGTCGCGTACTCGGCGTCCGGATCCCGGCGGCGGCCGGGAAGTCTGCTCGCGCCGTCCTGCACCTCGATCCGCAGCCGGTGGTCCGACCCCAGCACCGCGTCGAACACCGCGCCCTTGCCGGTGTGCAGCAGGGCGTTGGTCACCAGCTCGGAGGAGAGCAGCTCGGCGGTGTCCGACAGCTCCGGCACCCCCCAGTGGTCCAGCGCCGTCCGCAGCCGCCGCCGGACCGAGCCGACCGCGACGAGGTCGGCCGGGTCGAGCGTCAGGTGGAGCCGGCGGTGCAGCGCGCAGCCGGGGGCCGGAGCACCCGGCAGGGTCGTCCCGGTGCCGGCGGCCGGACCCCGCGCCGGCCCGGACCGGTAGGCGTCGCCGGAACTCGTCCGCTGCCGCGGGAATCGCGACTGACCGTCCATCACCACATGCCCCCGCCCTCGAAACCCGGGCCCCCGCCTCCGGATCCCCCGCCGGCCGGGTGGCCCTTCCGATCTGACCACTCATCCTCATGCCCAGCTGACGGCGTTTGCAACAGTGTGCGTCCGATCACGTGGGGTGAAAGGGGCACGGGAGGGTTCACGTGATCCAACTGCCCGCGCCGGACGGGTTTGCGAAGCGCAGAGGCTGTTTTCGAACCCGCCCCCGCCCGATCCCGCGCACACCCGGCGCCCACTGCGACCGGGCGCCCCGCCCCGCGCCCCCGGTCTCACCCCCGCCGCGCGCCCGGCCCCGCGGCGGACCGGGCGCCCGCCCGCACCCCGCCGCCCCGGTCTCACCCCCGCCGCGCGCCCGGCGAGCCGAACCTCTCCGGAGGAGCAACGCTGGACAGGGCGGCGTGCTCCGGGTTCAATGACCCGAGATGTTTGAACGACGTTCTAACATCGTTCCGAAGCCGACCCCCCTCCCCCCGGCGACCGCGAGCGAGGAACCGTGCGACTGACCCCCACCGAGCGGGACCGGCTGCTGATCTTCACAGCAGCCGAGCTGGCCCGCGCCCGCCGAGCCCGCGGCGTACGCCTCAACGTCCCCGAGGCCACCGCCCTGATCGCCGACACCGTCTGCGAGGCCGCCCGCGACGGCCGGCGCCTGGCCGAGGCCATCGAGGCCGGCCGCAGCGTGCTCACCGCCGCCGACGTGCTGCCCGGCGTGCCCGACGTCGTCACCGTCGTCCAGGTCGAGGCCGTCTTCGACGACGGCACCCGGCTGGCCGTGGTCAACGACCCCTTCAAGGGCGCCGGCTCCCTCGGCGACGAGGCCCCCGGCGGCGCGCTGATCGGCGACGGCGCCGGCTACGACCCGGTCGAGGAGACGGTGGTGCTCCCCGTCCACAACACCTCCGGGGTGCCGATCTCCGTCACCTCGCACTTCCACTTCTTCGAGGCCAACCCGCGCCTCGCCTTCGACCGCGCCGCCGCCTACGGCACCCACCTGGCCGTCCCGGCCGGCTCCTCGGTGCGCTTCGACCCCGGCGCCACCGTCGAGGTCGGCCTCGTCCCGATCGGCGGCGACCGCGTCGCCATCGGCTTCGCCGGCCTGGTCGACGGCCCGCTCGACGCGCCCGGCGCCAAGGAGGCCGCCCTGGCCAAGGCCCGCGCCACCGGCTACCTGACCGGCTTCGACGACTCGGAGGTGCCGTCGTGACCGCGATCACCCCCCACGACTACATCGCGGTGCACGGCCCGCGCGCCGGCGACCGCATCCGGCTCGGCGACAGCGGCCTCATCGTCCGCGTCGAGTCCGACTCCCAGGCGCCCGGCGAGGAGTTCCTGGCCGGCTTCGGCAAGACCGCCCGGGACGGCCTGCACCTCAAGGCCGCCGCCGTCCGCGACACCTGCGACGTGGTGATCAGCAACGTCCTGGTGATCGACGCCGTCCAGGGCGTCCGCAAGACCTCGATCGGCCTGATCGGCGGCCGGATCGCCTCGATCGGCCGGGCCGGCAACCCCGACACCCTCGACGGCGTGGACGTCGTCGTCGGCACCGGCACGACGATCGTCTCCGGCGAGGGCATGATCGCCACCGCCGGCGCCATCGACACCCACGTCCACCTGCTGTCGCCGCGCATCATGGAGGCCTCGCTGGCCTCCGGCGTCACCACCATCATCGGCCAGGAGTTCGGCCCCGTCTGGGGCGTCGGCGTCAACTCCCCCTGGGCGCTGCGGCACGCCTTCAACGCCTTCGACGCCTGGCCGGTCAACATCGGCTTCCTCGGCCGCGGCTCCTCCTCCGACGCCGCGCCGCTCGTCGAGGCCCTCGCCGAGGGCGGCGCCTCCGGCTTCAAGGTGCACGAGGACATGGGCGCCCACACCCGCGCCCTGGACACCGCGCTGCGCGTCGCCGAGGAGTACGACGTGCAGGTCGCCCTGCACACCGACGGTCTGAACGAGTGCCTCTCCGTCGAGGACACCCTCAAGGTGCTGGAGGGCCGGACCATCCACGCCTTCCACATCGAGGGCTGCGGCGGCGGACACGTCCCCAACGTCCTCAAGATGGCCGGCGTCCCCAACGTCATCGGCTCCTCCACCAACCCCACCCTGCCCTTCGGCCGGGACGCGCTCGGCGAGCACTTCGGCATGATCGTCTCCGCGCACGACCTCAAGGTCGACCTGCCCGGCGACGCCGCCATGGCCCGCGACCGCATCCGCGCCGGCACCATGGGCGCCGAGGACGTGCTCCACGACCTCGGGGTCATCGGCATCACCTCCTCCGACGCCCAGGGCATGGGCCGCGCCGGCGAGACCGTCCGCCGCACCTTCGCCATGGCCGGCAAGATGAAGGCCGAACTCGGCGCCCTCGACGGCGGCTACGGCACCGTCGAGAGCGGCGACGACAACGAGCGCGTCCTGCGCTACATCGCCAAGCTCACCATCAACCCCGCCATCGCCCACGGACTCGCCCACGAGGTCGGCTCGATCGAGGTCGGCAAGCTCGCCGACATCGTGCTCTGGCGCCCCGACCACTTCGGCGCCAAACCGCAGCTCGTCCTCAAGGCCGGCTTCCCCGCCTACGGCGTCGTCGGCGACCCCAACGCCTCCACCGACCGCTGCGAACCCCTCGTCCTCGGGCCGCAGTTCGGCGCCCACGGCGCCACCGCCGCCGACATCTCGGTCGCCTTCGTCGCCCAGGCCGCCGCCGACGGCGCCTACCTCGACCGCCCCGCCGACGGACTGCCCACCCGCCGCCGCCGCGTCGGCGTCCGCGGCACCCGCGGCATCGGCCCGCGCGACATGGTCCGCAACGCCCGCACCGGCCACGTCGAGGTCACCGAGACCGGACTGGTCTCGCTGGACGGCGCGCCGCTGCGCTCCGAACCCGCCGACAGCGTGTCGCTCAGCCGCCTCTACTTCCTCTGACCCGCCCCCACCCTCCCCTGAAGGAACGCCAGATGACCACGCCCACCCCCGCCTCCCTCGGCTACCGGATGCCCGCCGAGTGGCACCCGCACGACCGCACCTGGATGGCCTTCCCCACCACCAACCCCACCTTCGACACCCCCGAGAACCTGCACGCGGGCCGCGAGGCCTGGGCCGCCGTCGCCAACACCATCGTCCGGTACGAGCCGGTCACGCTGATCGTCAACACCGGCGAGAGCGCCGAGGCCCGCAAGTACGTCTCCGAGCAGGTCGAGATCGTCGAACGCCCGCTGGACGACGCCTGGATGCGCGACATCGGCCCGTCCTTCCTGATCGACGGCAAGGGCTCGCTGGCCGCCGCCGACTGGATCTTCAACGGCTGGGGCGCGCAGTCCTGGGCGCGCTGGGACGACGACCAGCACATCGCCGAGCACATCAGCGAACTCACCGGGGTCCAGCGCTTCGCCTCCCGCCTCATCAACGAGGGCGGCGGCATCCACGTCGACGGCGAGGGCACCGTGCTCGTCACCGAGACCGTCCAGCTCGGCGAGGGCCGCAACTCCGACTGGACCAAGGAGGAGGTCGAGGCCGAGCTGCACGCCTTCCTCGGCACCACCAAGGCCATCTGGCTGCCGCGCGGGCTCACCCGCGACTACGACGAGTTCGGCACCCGCGGACACATCGACATCGTCGCCTCCTTCGTGCGCCCCGGCGTCGTCGTCGCCCACGTCCAGCCCGACCCGGCGCACCCGGACCACCAGGTCTGCCAGGAACTCGTCGCCATCCTGCGCGACTCCACCGACGCCCAGGGCCGCCCCCTGGAGGTCATCGAACTCGCCGCCCCCACCGTCCTGCTGGACGAGGACGGCGAGCCGGTCGACTACTCCTACATCAACCACTACGTGGCCAACGGCGCGGTCGTCCTCTGCGCCTTCGACGACCCGCGCGACCAGGAGGCCGCGGCCGTCCTCGGCCGCGCCTACCCGGGGCGCACCGTCGAACTCGTCGACGCCCGCGGGATCTTCGCCAACGGCGGCGGCATCCACTGCATCACCCAGCAGCAGCCGAAGGCCCTCTGACGCACGGCTCCGGCCGGCTGGGCGCCACCGGAGCGCGGCCCCCGCGGCCCGCTCCGGTGGCGCACCGGCCCGTCCCAGCGCCCCGTCCCCGCGACACTTCCCGGCGCTTCCCAGCGACACTTCCCAGCGACCCGTCCCACCTAGGGAGAGCGACTCACATGGCGGACCCCCGCCCGCGCCGGCCGGCACGCCCCCGCGAGGAGGTCTTCGCCACCGCCAGGGCCGCGATCGCCGAACACGGGCTCGCCAAACTCACCATGGCCGGGCTCGGCAAGCAGCTCCAGATGAGCGCCGGACACCTGCTCTACTACTTCGGCAGCAAGGACCAGCTGCTGCTGGAGACGCTCCGCTGGAGCGAGGACCAGCTCGGCACCCGCCGCCGCGACGCCCTCGCGGACCGCACCCGCGACCCCTGGCAGCGGCTCGACGCCTACCTGCGGCTCTACCTGCCCGAAGGGCCGGGGGATCCGCGGTGGATCCTCTGGGTCGAGGTGTGGGGGCGCTCGCCCGCCAGTGCCGAGATCCGCCAGGGGCAGCAGGAGATCGAGGCGCCCTGGCAGGCCGACCTGGTCGCCCTCATCGAGGACGGCGCCGCCACCGGCCACTTCACGCCCGGCCCCACCGCCGACCGCGCCACCCAGATCCGCGCCCTCCTCGACGGCCTCTCCGTCCCCCTCGCCATCGGCCTCCCCGGCCACCACCACCCCGCCGCCCTCACCCAGGCCACCGCCGTCACCACCATCCTCCTGCGCAACTGACCGCACACGGGGCCCCCTGACGCCACGGCGGCAGCTCCGCGGGGAAAAATATGTCGCCCGGTCTACAGATTCCATCGCGGACACGAACAGATGCCTGGCACGCCAGAAGTCGACCCCTCCGACTTCCTGCGCGACGACCCACACCAAGGACACCCGAGCCCGAAACGGGCACCCCCCGCGCTCGGCATGAATATGGCGACCGGTCTACAGATGCCGCGGCGGCGCGGGGCGTGGGAGCTGGAAGCCGGCGCACGAAAAGTCGGACCCGCCGACTTCCTATGAGGCTGCGCCCCGGCCATCCGAGCCCGCGCGCCCCGCAGCTTGAATATGTCGACCGGTCTACAGATTCAGTCCCAGCAGGGCCGCGGTCGGCGCGCAGGAAGTCGGCCGGGCCGACTTCCTGCGCAGCCGCACCGCAGGGCCGGGCCCGGGCCGGAGTGGGCGCCCCGGGCCAAGAAAATATGTCGACCGGTCTACAGATGTCGCGACGGCGCGGGGCGTGGGAGTGAAGCCGGCGCACGAGAAGTCGGGCCCGCCGACTTCTCGTGCGGCCGTGCGGCCGTGGCGCGGATGCAAATGCGGGTGCGGGTGTGGTGCCGGGTGGCCGCGGCTTGTGGCCCATGTCGCAGCGGGAAGAATATGTCGGTCGGTCTACTGATTTTTTCGGAGGCCCGTGGCCTCGGTCCGGTCATTCGGTCCAGATGGCTGCGGCGGTGCGGTCGTCGGCGTAGCCCTTGGCACGGACCTGGACCTGACGGAGGAAGTCGACGGTGCCCGGTGGGTGCGGGTGTGCCCAGTGGCCGGCCAGGAAGTGGGCGACGGCCGGCTCGTCGGCGATCGGACGGGCCAGGCCGGGGGTGCAGAGCAGCAGGACGTCGCCCGGGGTCGCGGGGACGAGCCGGAAGCGGAACGGTCGCGGTTCCTCCGGCGGCTGCTGGCCCTCCGGATGGTGCAGCAGTCTCGCCGCATAGGCGTCGATCCAGTGGCCGGCGCGCAGCAGGTAGAGCCCGCCCGGGCCGATCCCGAACGCCGCCCGGTAGGCGGCCGCCGGGTCGAGGGACATCAACAGGCAGTGCAGCGCCGCCGGGGACGGCGTGTCCGCCCCCGCGTCCCCCTCCTCCCGCGGCGCCAGGGCGCGCAGCGGGGCGACGGCGCTGGTGGCCAGCCGTTGGAGGCCGTAGCGGAGCCGGTCGCGGGCGCAGTCGCGCAGGTCGGCGGCCAGTCCCTCGCGGCTGCGGCCGATCGCGGCGGCCAGCTGTCGGCACGCCTCGCTCGTGGCGGTGGCGACCGCCTGCGCGGAGACCGCCTCGTCCGCGGCGGTGCCCGTCCGCTCGAAGCCGCCGAGCACCGCGAGCAGCAGCCCGTCCGGACCGTCCCCGAACCGGGTGATCAGCAAGGTGTCCCGGCGCGGCTCGCCCCGGTAGCGGGCGGAGTCGCCGCGCACGGAGACCGCGCGCAGCACGGACTGCCCGTACTGGGCGCCCTCCAGGGCGGTGTCGGGCACGAGCGCCCCGAGCGCACCGGGGTCCGTCTCCGGCACGGCGGTCGGTTCCGGGCCGTAGGTCGGCGGGCGTTCGCCGACGTGCGGCACGGTGGGCCGGTCGGTGGCGCGGGCTGGTCGGGGGGACGGGTGCAGGTCCGGGATGGTCGCGGTGGCGATGGCCGTGGCGAGGGTGTCGGGGCCGGGGTCGGCTTCGGGCCCGGGCTCGGAGGCGTCGGCCGGCTCGGACTCCGGCTCTGGAGCGGGGGTCGGCTCCGGCTCTGGGGCAAGCGTTTGGACGGGCTGCGGTTCGGGTTCCGGGACGGTGTCTTGGGCGGCGTGGTCGGCCCCGGTTCGGGGTTCGGCGGGTTCGGGGGCAGGCTTCTCCAGGGTCACCGTGGGCGGCGCCGGTTCGGATGCCGGCGCCGGCGAGGGGGCGGGGGCGGGGGCGTCCCGGGCGAAGGACGGGGCGGGGAACCGGTGGGTCTCGGCCGGGGTGCGCGGCTGGCCGATCACGCCGATCGCGGTGTCGAACCAATCGTCGATGCTGTCCCGCTCCAACAGCTCGTCCGGGGCCGGGTCCGTGGCCGCTTCGGTCTCGGGCTCCCGGACGGCTTCCGGTCCCGGTTCGCGCCCCGCGGTCGGAGCCTCGACCGACTCCGCCGCGGCTGCCACCGTCACCACAGGGACTCGCTCCGGCCCGGGGCCCGACTCCGACTCCGGCACCGGCACCGGCACCGGCACCGGCACCGAAGCCGACGCGAGCTCCGGCGCGGCGTCCGACTCCGACTCCGGCTCCGGCTCCGGCTCGGCGGTGCGCTGGTGTCCGATGAGGCCGGCCGCCGTGGCGAACCAGTCGTCGACGCTCCCGGCACCCGCGTCCGCCCGCGGGGTGTCGGGGAGGGTGCCCGCGGGGCCTTCGTAGACCTCGTCCCACCAGCCGTCCTCCGGCCGGTGCGGCTGTGCGGGTGCACCCTGCTTGCTCATCTGGCGGCTCCTGGTCGGTCCGTGGTCGCGCCGCCCCCGGCGGGGCCGGACTCGACGTCATTGTCTCCGAGTGCAACGACGCTGTCCGGGTTTCGGCGACAACCGGTCAGCGACCGGAGCGTTCCCGGCCACCGCGCTCACCAGCATGTTCATGGCGGTGTCGACGGCAGGGGGCGCAGCCCTCCCCCGCGGCGTCGCCGGAGGCGCCACCAGCGCTTCACCAGCGGGTTCGGCGACGGGTTCGCCCCGGGGTTCACCACTGCGCCCACGACCGTTCCGTCCGCGCTTGCCGGATGTGCCCGGAGCAGGGCGTTTCCGGGGTGTTCGGGTCCGCGGACGGCCGAAAATGGGGACCGAGGAGGGGCATCGCTTCACTCGTTCGGCTGATTAAATGTGCGCATGACCGCGTCGGCCCCCAGCTCGCCCCGACCGGGGAGGGCCGCACCGGCGGGCCGCCCGGTGGGTGCGCTGTGGGTTCTGGTGCTGGTCGCCCTGCTCACCGTGCTGCCGTGCGCGGGCCAGGCCAAGGCGGTCGGCGCGGGCGTCCATCCGGCGCCGTCGACGGTCACCGCCGCGGTCACCGCAGCCGTCTCCGTCGACCGCGCCCCGCGCACCGGCCCGGCCCCCACGGCCGCCGAGCAGCGCCAGCGGGCCGAACAGCAGCGGCACTGGACCTGGTGCACGGCCGACGGCGAACCGCCGCACCGCGACAACGGCTGCTCCAGCCACCCGTACTGCGCCCAGGACGCCCAGCTGCCGAACCCCCCTCCGCAGCCGCAACCGGCCGTGTCACCGCTCACGCCGGCGCCCGAGGCGCTGCCGAGGGTGGTGCCCGCCGGGTTGCTGGACGGTCCGTATCCGGCGCCCGATCTGCACGAGCTGCAAGTACACCGGTCCTGAGCGGAACCCACCGCCCGGCACCCGCCGGCGGATCCGCCCCTCCTCCCCTCTTCAGCTGACCGCCGCGCCCCAGCACCGCGCGGCGGGGACAAGGACAACCACCATGGGTTCCGCCTCGAAGCAGTCCAACAAGACCTCCGGCAAGGCCGGGACGACCGACCGCCGCGCCCGGATAGCCGAGCTGCGCGCCGCCGAGCAGCGCCGCGAGCGCCGCAACAAGATCATCGCCTCGGTCGCCGCCGGCGTGCTGGTGATCGGCGCGATCGCCACCGGCACCTGGATCATCATGGACGCCAACCAGTCCAAGAAGGACAAGGAGGCCGCCGCCAACGCGGACATCCCGGGCGTGCAGACCTTCGGCGACCTGAGCCGCAACCACGTCAAGGAGAAGGTCACCTACCCGATGACCCCGCCGGTCGGCGGCGACCACAACGCGGTCTGGCTGGACTGCATGGGCCACGTCTACGACCAGCCGGTCGAGAACGAGCGCGCCGTCCACTCGCTGGAGCACGGCGCGGTCTGGGTGACGTACAACGGCAAGGCCACCCCGGAGGACGTCAAGACCCTCTCCGACAAGGTCAAGGCCACCCCGTACTCGCTGATGAGCCCCTACCCGGACGAGAAGGGCACCATCACCCTGAACGCCTGGAGCACCCAGCTGGTCGTGGACAGCGCCGGCGACCCCCGGGTGAACGAGTTCTTCACCAAGTACGTCCAGGGCAAGCAGACCCAGGAGCCGGGCGCCTCCTGCACCATGGGGCAGATGTGACCGCCGCCGGCTCGGACCTGCCCGAGGGGGCGGAGCCGTCCGAGGCGACCGGGCCGTCCGCGGAGTCCGCGGACGGCGCCGGGCAGTCCCGCGCGGGCCGCCGGCTGTGGTGGCCGGCCGCGCTGGCCGCCGCGCTCGCGCTGGCGCTCGGCGTGCCCGCCCTGGTGGCGAGCGGCACCTCGGCGTCCGGCACCGCGTCGGTGGCCGTCCCGGCGAACGACTCGCCCGAGGCCGGGTTCGCCCGCGACATGGCGACCCACCACCAGCAGGCGGTGGACCTGTCGTTCATCGTCCGGGACCGCACCGGCGACGACGCCACCCGGACCCTGGCCTTCGACGTCATCAACACCCAGGCCAACCAGCGCGGGATGATGATGGGCTGGCTCGACCAGTGGGGGCTGCCGCAGCACTCGACCGACAAGCCGATGGCGTGGATGCGGATGGACCACGACTACCAGGCCCACGACGGTTCGCTGATGCCCGGCATGGCCACCAACGCCCAACTGGCGAAGCTGCGTTCGCTCAGCGGCCGGGACGCCGAGGTCTACTACCTGCAGCTGATGATCGAGCACCACAAGGGCGGCGTCGAGATGGCGCAGGGCTACGTGGACGTAGCGCGGAACGACTCCGAGAAGCGGCTCGCCCAGTCGATGGTGACGGCGCAGAGCTCGGAGATCCAGCTGATGACCGACATGCTCAAGGAGCGCGGCGCCGCCCCCGGCGTCCCCTCCTCCTGACCCACCCGCTCGCCCCCGGACGGCCGGGGTGCGGCCGACGGTCCCGTACCGTCCGGACCGCGCCCCGGCCGTCCGGCGTCCGCGGCCCCACTGTCCGCAACCCCGCTGTCCGCGGCCCCGGCGTCCGCAACGCCCGGCGGCACGACCGCCCGGCAGCCGACCGGGCCCGCCACGACGACCTCCGTCACCCCCTGGAGAAGACCGGATGACCACCGACACCCCCTGGCTGATCGCCGGACTGGGCAACCCCGGCCCGTGGTTCCGCCTCACCCGCCACAACGCGGGCTTCCTCGCCGTGGACCGGCTGGCCGAACGGCACGGCGCCCGGTTCCGGCGGCGCGGGATCGGCGTCCAGGTCGCGGAGATCGAGGTGGACGGCCGCCGGGTGCTGCTGGCGAAGCCGCAGTGGTTCATCAACCTGTCCGGCCGCCCGGTGGCCGCCCTGCTGCGCCGCCACGGCGTGCCGGCCGCGCAGCTGGTGGTCGTGCAGGACGACCTGGACTTCGCGTTCGGCACGGGCAGGCTCAAGCGCGGCGGCGGCCCCGGCGGCCACAACGGGGTGCGCTCGGTGGGCGAGGTGCTCGGCACCCGCGACTTCGTCCGGCTGCGCTTCGGCATCGGGCGACCGCCGAAGGGCCAGTCCGTCGGGGACTTCGTGCTGAAGAGGTTCTCCGACGAGGAACAGGCCGCACTGCCGGGCGTTTTGGACCGCTGCGCCGACGCGCTGGAGACGCTCGTCCGGCTCGGACTCAACCGCGCCCAGGACACCCTGAACGTCCGGACGGACGCCCGGCTCCCGTCCGGGCGTGAAAGCCCGGTCTCCTAGGCATGGCCAAGGGGCTCGTTCACGAGGGAAGCGCGTTCGTCAACTTCCGGCACCACCTCCCGGATCCGAAGGACCACGGGTTCCGGTGGGTCGACATCAAGCGGTTCGGCTTCTCCGCGGAGTGCCCGGACGACAGCGGGTTGCTCGCCGCGCTGATCGGGCACGAGCAGTTCCGGGACGACTACGCGGGCGGTGGAGTTCTGCCGGACGGGCTCCGGCACGGCCCGTACTGGCTGCGGTCGATCACTCCGGACCGCTACGACCCGATCCGCGAGCAGCAGGCCGTACGGATCCTGCAGGAGTG
Organism: Kitasatospora sp. NPDC051702; assembly: GCF_040681575.1. NCBI lineage: Bacteria > Bacillati > Actinomycetota > Actinomycetes > Kitasatosporales > Streptomycetaceae > Kitasatospora > Kitasatospora sp. NPDC051702. The sequence continues at coordinate 17,116 of NZ_JBFAZB010000059.1, read as the reverse complement.
GGTGGGCCCGGCCCGCGGCCGGCCCGCCGGGCTGGAGGCGGCCCTGCGGCAGGAGGTGTTCGACCGCCTGACCACCGCCGACGGCATCCACCACCTCGGCGAGCTCGGCGCCGGGGCGATGCACGACTGGGGCGGCGTGCACGGCGAGTTCCACGAGTTCGTGCTCGTCGACCGCTCGGCCGGGCGGATCACCCTCGTCGTCGCGGCCGACGACTGAGCCCACCACCGCCCACCCGCGGTGACGGCCGGGGCCTGGGGCGGCCACCCGGGGCTGGTCGGCCGCCCCGCCGATTGCGGGGCGGCGCGGTGTCAGCGGGCGAGGAACGGCTCCAGTGCCGCGGCGAGTTCGGCGGGGGCGTCGAGGGCGACGAGGTGGGCGGCGGTGGCGAACTCGACCAGGGAGGCACCGGGGATCCCGGCCGCGTACCGGCGGGCGATGTCCTGGAAGTCGGCGACGTCGAGCCGGCCGACACCCACCAGTGCGGGGACGGCGAGGGTGGCGATGTCACCGTTCGAGGGGCCCCGGGAGTGCGCGCCGACGGCCTCCTGGTTCACCAGCGAGGTCCGCAGCGGGCCGCGGAGCCGGTCGGCCAGCCCCTCCGCGACCTCGTCCCACCCGCGGGCGGGCCCGCGCAGCCACATGTCCAGGTTCACCTCGACGGCGGCGTCCACGTCGCCCGCGGCCAGCGCCGCGGTCTCGGCCTCGTCGTAGCGGACCATGTCCTCGGACCAGCCGTACCGCGGCCACGGCGCGGAGAACAGGGCGAGGGAGTGCACCCGGTCCGGGTGGGTGAGGGCGAAGTCCACCGCCACCCGGCCGCCCCAGGAGGCGCCGACCAGCCGGACGCGCTGGTGGCCGAGGTGGTCCAGCAGGCCGAGCAGGTCGTCGGCCTCGCTGAACGGCCCGCTCGGGATCGCGGACTCGCCGAAGCCGCGCAGGTCGTACCGGATGACGGTGTGCCGTTCCGCGAGCGCGGGCACGACCGCGTCCCACATGTGGTGGTCGGCGACACCGGCGTGCACGAGCACGACGGGCGGACCGTCACCGTCGACGGTGTAGAACAGGTGGCCGAGCTCGTCGGCGATGATCGACATCCGCAGATGATCTCAGGACAGCTGCGCAGGTGTCACCCGGTTACCACGGGCACGCGAACGCGGGGACGGGCACGGACTCGGGCACAGGCACGGACTCGGACTCGGACGCAGGGGACGGGCCGCCGGGGCGTGTCTCCTTCCTCGTCGCGGCGACCGGATGAGGACGGCGGCGAGGTGGGGTGCGGCCTGGAACCGTTCCGCGGCCCCGCGCAGCGGCCGTCCGTCATCGACGACACAACGGGCCGGCCGCGAAGGGCCGGTCCCGGTCGCGGGGGCATGACGAGCCGGGCAACACGCCTCAGGCGACGCGCGCGGCGCGTGCGGGGCGGGCCGGGCGGGTCAGGGCGGCGGCGGCCACGGCGACGGCCGCGAGGGTGAGCAGCACCGCCCGGCCCCCGGAGGCCGTACCGGCCAGGTGGACGCCGAGTACCGGTAGCGCGGTGCCGAGCGCGGTGCCGAGGCTGCGCGCCATGTTGACCATCCCGCCGCCGACCGCCGAGCACTGGGCGGGGACGGCCCGCATCACCAGCGCGTTGTTGGCCGGCAGCAGCAGTCCCAGCCCGTAGCCGGCGAGCAGCAGCGGGACGGCCGCGCCCACGGCGGTGGCCGGCAGCAGGCCGAACAGCAGCAGACCGGCACCGGCGAGCAGCGCGCCCGCGCGGCAGCGGCTGACGTCCGACCAGGTGCGCGGCAGCAGGGCGCCGCCCACCGTCGCCGCGACGGCGAACGCGGCGGGCAGCAGGGTGATCACCAGGCCCGCCCGGGACACCGGCACGCCCGCGCCGGTGAGCAGTACCGGGCCGAGCACCAGCGGGCAGAACAGCAGCAGGTAGCCGATCAGCGAGACCACCAGCCCGGACCGCACCCCCGGGGTGTTGACCAGGCCGGGGGCGAGGATCGGCCGAGAGGCCCGCCGTTCCTGCCGGACCAGTGCGAGGGCTAGGACGGCGGCGGTGAGCAGCAGCGCGGCGGCGGCCCAGCCGGGCAGCGGCAGGCCGGAGGCGGTGGAGAGGGCGAGCAGCAGGGCGGTGGTGGAGCCGGTGAGCAGCAGCAGGCCGAGCAGGTCGAAGCGGCCGTCCTCGGCCCGCGCGGACCGCTTCGGACGGCGCCGGCCGACGCGGGGCCGGTCGGCGGCCGGTCCGTCGGCTAGGGGTCGGCCGGCAACGGGTCGGCCCGCGCAGGGGCCGGCGGCGCGGGAGCGGGACGCCGTCCCGGGGTCCGGGGTCGCCCCGCTCCCGGTGCCCGTGGTCCGCGTGCGGGGCAGCAGGAACCAGCCCGCGAGGATGCCGAGCACGCCGATCGGCACGTTGATCCAGAACACCCACCGCCAGGAGGCGTGTTCGACCAGCAGCCCGCCGAGGCTGGGGCCGAGGGCCAGGCCGAGGCCCTGGGCGGCGGCCTGGATGCCGAGGGCGCGCCGCATCGCGTGTTCCGGGACCCCGCGCGCCACCAGGGCGACGCTGTTGGCCTGCATCATGGCGCCGCCGACGGCCTGGACGCCCCGGAAGGCGACCAGCTCGCCGAGGCTGCCGGCGAGTCCGGCGCCGAGCGAGGCCAGGGCGAAGACGGCGAAGCCGCCGAGGTACATGGTCTTGCGGCCGACCAGGTCGGAGAGCCACCCGATCGGGGCGAGCAGGGCGACCAGGACCAGGAGGTAGGCGAGGGCGACCCATTCGACGGCCGCGAAGTCCGCGTGGAAGTGCCGGCCGAGGGCCGGGAAGACGAGGGCGGTGACGCTGGCGGTGAGCTGTCCGAGGAAGGCGCCGAGGCAGACGGTGCCGACGGCCAGCCAGTGGGCGTGGCGCCAACCGGCTATGCCCCGGGGCCGGGGCCGCTCGGTGAGCAGCCGCGCGGCGAGGGCGGTGGCGTTCATGCCACGAATATATCGGACGCAGACATGTTCCCTGAGCGAGCCGATCGCCCTGCGACAGACAGCGGGGCGACGGCCGGACGACCCACCGGACGACGCCCGGGAGGGCGCCCCGGAGGACGCCCCGCGCGCCACCCCCGGCGCCGGCGCCCGACGTCGGACAGCGCTGCCGGACCCCCTCGTACCAGGGGATACGCTGTCCGCCATGCCGTCGTCACCACACGTTCCCGACCCCGCCACCGAACCTCCCGGAACGGCGGTCGAACACGCCCGGCGGCTCACCGACACCGTCACCCGGCTGCGCCGCGCCCTGCGCAGCAGCATCCGCACCGACTACCCGTGGGAGTCCCTGCCGATGGCGCAGGTCGAACTCCTCCAGACCCTGTCCGCCGCACCCCTGCGGGTCGGCGAACTCGCCGCCCGGCAGCGGCTCGCCCCCAACACCGTCAGCGGGCTGGTCGGCAAGCTCCTCGACGCCGGGTTCGTCGACCGCCAGGCCGACCCCGGCGACCGCCGCACCGCCCGGATCGCCCTCACCCCGGCCGGGCGGCGCCAGCTCGACGACTGGCAGCGCGCCCACGAGCGCCGCATCGCCGCCGCCCTCGACGTCCTCGCCCCGGCCGACCGCGAAGCCGTCGTGCACGCCCTGCCCGCCCTCGAACAGCTCGCGCTCGCCCTGGCCGACCCGGGCGCCGCCACCGACCAGGGCTGAACCGGGTCGGCCCCCGCGGGGGCCGGGCGGGGCCGGACGGCGGGCGGGTCCGGACCGGGCGGGTCCGGGCCGCGAAAACCGCTGGTCGGAACGGTCCGCGGCGCACTACGGTGCCCGGCATGACCACGGCACAGGTCCTCATCGAACCCTGGACGGACACCGACCTGGCGCTGCTGCGCCGCGTCAACACCCCCGAGATGAAGCGGCACGTCGGCGGCCCGGAGACCGAGGAGCAGCTCCTCGTCCGGCACCGGCGCTACCTGGACTTCGTCCCGTCCGGCCTCGGCTGCATGTACCGGATCGTGCTGCTCCCCGAGGGCGAGGCGGTCGGCACCGTCGGCTACGGCACCCGGACCTGGCGGGGCGAGACCGTCCACGAGATGGGGTGGAACGTGCTGCCCGGGCACCAGGGCCGGGGCATCGCCGTCGCCGCCGCCCGCGCCGCCGTCGCGGCCGCCCGCCGCGAGGGCGCCCACCGCCACCTGCACGCCTTCCCCTCGGTGGACAACCCCGCCTCCAACGCGGTCTGCGCGAAGGCCGGGTTCACGCTGCTCGGCGAGACGGACTTCGAGTTCCCGCCCGGGCGGTTCATGCGCAGCCACGACTGGCGGGTGGACCTCCGGAGTCCGGAGGACTGAGCGGCCGGACGGCGGGACGGCGGGACGGCGGGATGGCGGGATGGCGGGAAGCGTCGGCCCGGCAGGAGCGGGACACCCGCAGCCGGGCGGGCCGCGTCAGAACAGCGTGCCGCTCTCCAACTCCAGCAGCCAGCGCTTGCGGTCCACACCGGCGGCGAAGCCGGTCAGCGAGCCGTCGGCCCCCATGACCCGGTGACAGGGCCGGACGATGAGCAGCGGGTTGGCGCCCACCGCCCCGCCGACCGCCCGGACCGCCCGCGGCGACTCCCCGGCCAGGTCGGCGAGCCGGCCGTAGGTGACGGTCTCGCCGTAGGGGATCTCGTCCAGGGCCGCCCAGATCCGCCGCCGGAACTCGGTGCCCACCGGGGCGAGCGGGAGGTCGAAGCCGGTGCGCTCGCCCGCGAAGTAGGCGGTCAGCTGGGCGACCGGCTCGGCCAGCGCCTCCGGGTCGAGGACCCAGTCGTCGGCGGGCTCGGCCAGTGCGTACTTCTGGCCGGGTGCGGTGACGGTGGCCAGCGCGGCCGACCCGCCGTCCTCGGGCAGGACGCCGCTCAGCAGCAGCCGGCCGAGCGGGCTCTCCATGGTGGTGTAGACGGTGGTGCTCATGCCTGTGCGTTCTCCGTTCCGGTACTGGTGGTGCTCGCGGGCCCGGCCCACAGCCGGTGGACGGCGTAGGAGCGCCAGGGCGCCCAGGCCTCGGCCGCGCGGGCGGCGTTCTTCGGGTCGCCGGGGGCGCCGAGCCGGACGAGTCCGTGCCTGACGCCCGCGTCGCCCGGGAGGAAGACGTCCGGGTCGGCGAGGGCCCGCATCCTCAGGTAGCCGACGGTCCACGGGCCGATGCCGGGCAGGGCCAGCAGGCTCGCCGCGGACTCCTCCCGGTCCACTCCGCCGTCGAGCCGGACCACGCCCTCGGCCAGGGCGGCGCAGAGGCCGGTGAGCGCCCGGCGGCGGGCGGCGGGCATCGCGAAGTCCTCCGGGTCCGCGGTGGCCAGGACCGCTGCGGTCGGGAAGAGCAGGTTCAGCCCACCGCTGGGTTCGGGCAGCGCGGCGCCGTACTTCCGGGCCAGCCGGCCGGCCAGCGTACGGGCGGCGCCGACGGTGACCTGCTGGCCGAGGACCGCGCGGACGGCGAGCTCGTGCGGGTCCACGTGGCCGGGCGAGCGAAGACCGGGGCGGGCGCGGACCAGCGGGCCGAGCACCGGGTCGGCGCCCAGCTGCTCGTCGACCGCGTCCGGATCGGCGTCGAGGTCGAACAGGCCGCGCAGGCGCTGGACGGCGGTCGGCAGGTCGCGCAGGTCGGCGAGCAGCAGGCGGCAGTCCAGCCAGCCGCGGGTGCGCGGCTCGCCCGGCGCGAGGCCGTCGACCTCGGCGATGCCGTGACCGTACGGGAGGGCCAGGGTGCGGCGGTAGGTCCGGACGCCGGGGCGCTGCCCGGGGACGACCTCCTCGACGCCGGGGACGGCGCGCAGGGCCAGGAAGTCGATCAGGTGGTCGCTGTCGAGCGCGCCGCGGTAGGCCAGCCGGAGGGTGAGGCCACCGGCCGGGGCCGCCGTGCGGCGGCCGGCCGCGACCTCGGCCCGCAGGCCGCTCGGGGTGCGGTCGTAGACCTCGCGGACGGTGTCGTTGAACTGCCGGACGGAGGCGAAGCCGGCCGCGAACGCCACGTCGGTGACCGGCAGTTCGGTGGTCTGGAGCAGCAGGCGGGCGGTCTGGGCGCGCCGGGCGCGGGCCAGCGCGATCGGGCCGGCGCCGAGTTCGGCGGTCAGCTGGCGCTGGAGCTGCCGGGAGCTGTAGCCGAGGCGGCCGGCCAGGCCCGCCACGCCCTCGCGGTCCACCACGCCGTCGCCGATCAGGCGCATCGCGCGGCCGACCAGGTCGGCGCGGTGGTTCCACTCCGGCGATCCCGGCACGGAGTCGGGCCGGCAGCGCCGGCAGGCGCGGAAGCCCGCGCCCTGGGCGGCCGCGGCGCTGGGGTAGAAGACGCAGTTGACTCGCTTGGGGGTCACGGCGGGGCAGCTCGGTCGGCAGTAGATGCCGGTCGAGGTGACGGCCGTGAAGAAGACGCCGTCGAAACGGGCGTCGCGGCTGTCCACTGCGCGGTACCGGATGTCGTCGTCGATCACGCTGTCCAGTCTGCGGCACCGGGGAGGGGGTGACTGGCGGGAATCGGACATCGCCATGGGGGCCTCCCCTCCCCTCCCCCCCACCCCGCCCACCACCCACCGCCCACCGCCCACTACCCAGGACCCGCGGCCCACCCAGCCCGGACCAGCCCACCCAGCCCGGACCACCCCGGCTCTCCGGGTCGCCGGGTGGCCCTCGGCCGCCGCCCGATAATCCCGGGCCCGGAGCAGCCGCGGCGGATACGCTCGCCCGAATGAGCGATCTGAGCACGCAGCCCTACACCGGCCCGGACGACCCCAGGATCGTCGCCATGCGCCCGGCCGAGTTCGCCTTTCCCGGCCCGCTGCGGGACGCCCTGGTCACGGCCGTCCTCAGAGGCGCGAAGACGAGCACCACCGGTCTGCTGACCGAGTACGAGGTCGCGGACGAGCCCCTCCCCCGGGTCGGGGAGCTGACCGCGGTGCTCGACTCGGCCGACCGCCGGATCGCCGTGATCGAGACCACGCACGTCCGGATCGTCCCGCTCTCCGAGGTCGACCTGCAGCACGCCCTCGACGAGGGCGAGGGGTACGACACGGTGGCCGCCTGGCGCTCGGCGCACGAGCGCTTCTGGCACGGCCCCGAGCTGCGCGGCGCCCTCGGTGACCCGGGCTTCACCGTGGACGACACCACCTCGGTCGTCCTGGAACGCTTCCGCCTGCTGGCCGACCTCCGCTGAGCCGAGTGGCCCGCGCGGAGGCCGGTCACGGCCGGCGCGGGCCTGGTCAGCGCTTCACCGGACCTCCCGAGGCGCGCATCGACTTGGTGATCGTCTTCCACTTCTTGAGCCGCGCCGAGGCCAGCCGGGCGTCCGAGCGGGAGGCGATCCACTCGTTCTCGCGCTGGAGCTTGAGGTAGCTGTCCATCCGGCGCTGCGGCAGCGTGCCGTCGGCCAGAGCGGCCTGCACCGCGCAGCCGGGCTCGGTGTGGTGCCCGCAGTCGTGGAACCGGCAGTCCTCGGCCAGTTCGGCGATGTCGCCGAAGGCCATCTCCACGCCCTCGCCACCGTAGAGGCCGACCTCGCGCAGCCCGGGGGTGTCTATCAGCACGCCCCCGCCGGCCAGCGGGAACAGCTCACGGGTGGTCGTGGTGTGGCGGCCCTTCTGGTCGCCCTCGCGGGCTTCCTGGACGGCCATCACGGCGGTGCCCGCGAGGGTGTTGGTGAGCGTGGACTTGCCCACGCCGGACTGGCCGATCAGCGCTGTGGTGCCGGGGATGCAGGCGCGCAGCACGTCCATGCCCTCACCCGTCTCGGCGCTGACCACGAGCACCGTCACGCCGGGTGCGATCGCCTCGACGTCGGCCCGGATGAACTCGGCGTCGTGCACCAGGTCGGCCTTGGTGAGGACGACCAGTGGCTCGGCGCCGGACTCCCAGGCCAGGGCGAGGAAGCGCTCGATCCTGCCGAGGTCGGGGTCGGCCGCCAGCGAGGCGGTGATCAGGACGGAGTCGACGTTGGCGGCCAGCACCTGACCGTCGGAGCGCTTGCCCGCCACCTTGCGGATGATCGCGGTGGAGCGCGGCAGCAGCGCGGTGACGGCGGCCATCGGCCGGGCGTGGAGGTCCACGGCGGCCCAGTCGCCGGTGCACGGGCAGTTGATCATGTCGGCGTCGCCCACCGGCCGGGTGTCGAGCCGGACGGTGCGCGGCTCGCCGGTGTCCGGGTCGGCGAGCACGGCGTCGCACTGGCCGCGGTCGACCCGGACGATCCGGGCCGGGAGCAGCCCGGCCTCGACGTACGGGGCGAACTGCTCGGCGAGGTCGGACGTCCAGCCGTACCCGGCCAGCGGCGCGTCACCGGAGGACGGCGACGAAGAAGGGGAAGAAGAGGAAGAGGAAAGAGGGAACGACGAAGTGGAGGCAGCGTTGAACAACGCAGTGTGCCCTTCGGGAGGAGATGGTCCCGGCGGGCTGCGGCTGGCGCGGAGAGGTCAGCCGGCGGCCGGGGTGAGCAGGTGAACGCGTGTGCTGCCCAGGGCAGCTATCGGGGCAACGACAACCACGGGGGCCACCTCCTGCTCTCTACTCCTCGGGCGGCCTCTCGGCGCCCGAACCGGACGTGCCAAACGCTAGCGGAGCGGGGCGCTCCCGCCAACGGGTTTTTGACCTGCACGAATGCGGGGGCGAAGGCGGGATGAACCCCACGAGGGGCAAAGTTTGGCCCTGCCTTCGCCCCGCCTGCGCCCTGCCTTCGCCCCGCCTGCGCCCCGCCCGCCGGACCCCGGCGTCCCGCCCGGCCCTACCCGCCGTACCGGTGCTTGAGGTTCGGGTCGTCCAGCCACCAGGGCCGCATCCCGGCCTTCTCCTCGGCCGGCCGCCCCTCCTCCAGCGCCTCCGCCGCGGCCGCCTCGAAGCGGGCGTCCAGCTCGGCGTCCACCGCCTCGGTCTCCTCCCGCCCCTGCACCACCATCCGCCGCACCAGGGCGGCGAGGAACGGCAGCCCGACCAGGTCGCCCAGCACCCACAGCGCGTTGCCGCCCCAGGTCTGGTCCTGCGCGAGGCTCGGCCCCCACGGCCGCCCGAGCGCCACGTAGTAGTGCTCGGCGACCAGGTGCCCGCCGTAGATCAGCACCAGCCCGAGCGCCGCGTCGAAGATCACCTCGGCGAACGTGATGAACAGCCCGACCAGGTGCGGGTACTCGTGCCCGACCGGGTCGATCTGCAGCCGCGGCCAGAAGTACGCCAGGCCGAGCAGCACCAGGGCCAGGTGCAGCAGCACGTTCCCCGCCGCGCTGGACACCGACTCCTCGTACCAGGGCGTGCAGTACAGCAGCCACGGCGGCGCCATCAGCAGAGCGGTGGAGACGGCCGGGAACATCAGCACCTTGGACGGCCGGCTGCGCAGCGCCCGCAGGACGCGCTCGCGCCGGGCCGGCGGCGCGGCCGCGACCAGCAGCGAGACCGGCGCGCCGAGCGCGAGCAGCAGCGGCACGACCATGAGCAGCAGCACGACCTGCACGGCCCGGTCGGTGAACAGCACGCGTTCGTAGACGCCGAGCCCGGAGCAGGTGCACCAGATCCAGAGCAGCAGCCCGCCGAGGAAGGCGGCGGTGCGGGAGGGCTGCCAGCGCGGGCCCCCGGCGCGGCGGACGGAGCGCACCGCGGACAGGTACCAGCCGGCGAGCAGCACGGAGAGGCCGAGCACCAGTGGTTCGGCCGTCCACGAGGTGGCGAGGTCGGACCACTGCCAGGGGGGCGGGCCGCTGTAGGCGAGTTCCCGCACCGCGCCGTCCATCCGTCCACCTCGTTCGCCCGCTGTCGGTCCGCCGCCGCACCGGCGTCCCGGGTCGCGGCCCCCGCTCCGGAGGTCGCGCGGGCCCGGCGCCGTGCCCGGCCATGATGGCCCCCCGGCCGGCCCCGCCCGCGCCCGGGCCCCACCTCTATACCTCCACCAGGACAAGGCTTTACCCGGCCCCGGACAAAGCCTTGCCCGGGCAAAGTTCTGGTCTGGTCACCCGCCTCCGCGCAACCGCCGGGGCGCCCGTCCCGTCTGGCAGGATGCACCGTCGGCGGTAGCGGCCACGGGGTCATGACAAGGGGACGACAAGGGTGCTCAGCACTGCACGCAGCGAGGGCCGCCGCCTGGCGGGGCGCCACCGCAACATCGAGCTCGGTCTGCTGGCGCTCGCGGTGGCCGTCTGCCTGGCGGGCCACGTCGACGCCGATCTGGCGCTGACCGGGGCGATGCCGCACGGTCTGCTGGTGCACGCGCTGGCCCTGGGCGGGCTGGCCGGGGCTGCCCACCTGGCGGTGCGCCGGTTCGCCCCGTACGCGGATCCGCTGATCCTGCCGCTGGGCGTCTTCCTGACCGGCTTCGGCCTGATGCTGCTCGACCGGCTGGACGTCTCGTACAAGGCGGTGCACGCCGCGAAGGGCGACTACCAGAAGCTGCCGGCCGCGCCCTCCCAGCTGATGTGGGTGTTCATCTCGGTCGCGGTGGCGATCGGGCTGATCGTGCTGATCAAGCACCACCGGTTCTTCCAGCGGTACGTGTACCTGCTGATGACCGGCGCACTGATCCTGCTGGCGGCGCCGGCCTTCTTCCCCGGCCGGGCGGAGGACTTCGGCGCGAAGCGCTGGATCCGCCTGTTCGGGCTCTCCTTCGAGCCGGACGAGTTCGTGAAGGTCGCGATCACGATCTTCTTCGCCGGCTACCTGATGGCCTCCCGGGACGCACTGGCGCTGGCCGGCCGGAAGGTCTGGGGGCTGACCCTGCCGCGCGGACGGCACGCCGGCCCGGTGCTGGCGATCTGGGTGGTCAGCCTGCTGGTGCTGGTCTTCGAGCGCGACCTCGGCACCTCGCTGATCTTCTTCGGTGTCTTCGTCGTGATGCTGTACGTGGCGACCGAGCGGACCAGCTGGGTGGTGCTCGGCGTCCTGATGGCCGTCGGCGGCGCGGCGGTGGTCGGCACCGTGGAGCCGCACGTGCACGGGCGCGTCGAGGCCTGGCTGCACCCGCTGGACATCTACAAGGAGCACCACGACCCGGCGATCATCTCCGACCAGCCCGCGGAGGCGCTGTTCAGCCTCGGCACCGGACACCTGACGGGGACGGGCCTGGGTTCGGGACGCCCCTGGCTGATCGGGTTCGCCGGGCGCAGCGACTTCGTCTTCACCACGATCGGCGAGGAGCTGGGCCTGGCCGGGGTGACGGCCGTGCTGCTGGTCTACCTGCTGTTGGTCCAGCGCGGGCTGCGCACGGCGGTCGGGCTGACCGACCCCTTCGGCAAGCTGCTCGCGGCCGGGCTGTCGACGGCGCTTGCGCTGCAGGTGTTCGTGGTGGTCGGCGGGGTGAGCGGGCTGGTCCCGCTGACGGGCAAGGCGCTGCCGTTCCTGGCGGCGGGCGGCTCGTCGCTGCTGGCGAACTGGCTGATCGTGGCCCTGCTGATCAAGCTGAGCGACTCGGCCGGGCGCACGGCGCTGGAGCCGGCCCAGCCGGGCCCGGAGCCGCTCCCGGTCCAGGCCGGCCGTCCCGACCGGTCGGCGGCCCCGGGCGGACCGGCGACGGGCACCCCGCCGGTGGGGACCCCGACACCCGGCACCCCGACACCCGGCACCCCGACCTACGGGACGCCGACGCCCGCGGACCCGGCCGGCTCGCACGCCCCTGCCGAGGCGTCCCCGTTCGGCCACCCCCCGGCCCCGCACGGGCCGCACGCCCCGCACGGGCCGCACGCCCCGAACCTCCCGTTCCCGCCGAACCCCGCCACCGCCTGACCCCCGTCCCTCCCGCGCAACCCCGGGAGGGGCCCGGGCCGGCACCGGACGACGACAGGGCCTCCCCGCACCCGCGGGAGAGGCCCTGCCGCACGTCCCGGCCTACGAACCAGCCCCACGCACCAGCCCGACGGGCCGGGCCCTGCCGTGCTCCCGGCCCCAGCCGGACCCCGGCCCCCACCGGCCCCCGCCGCCACCCCTACTGCTGCTCCCACGGCGGCTTGGGCGGGTAGCTGGGCGCCGGCCGCTCCGGCGGCGGCCCGGCCGGCCGGTCGCTGTCCGGCGGGGGCGGCCCGGGCCGGTGGTGGGGCCCGCCGCGGGCGGTGAGCCGGCCGCGGACGTTGTCGGCGGCCAGCACGTCGGCCCAGCGTTCCGGGTACTCGGAGGGGACGTCGGCCTCGGTGTCGTCGCCCTCGTCCTCCCACTCCTCCTCGGCCCCCTCGGCGAGGCCGAGTTCGCGGGCGCGCCGGGCCCGTTCGACGGCCCGCCGGGCGGCGACCTCGCGCACGACGGCGGCGGCGGCCTCCTCGTGGGCGCGCTCGTTCTCGGCGCGGGCGTCGGCGGTCTCCAGGGTGGGCCAGCGGCGGTCTATGGCGGCGTTCATGGCGGCGCCGATGAGGACGGCCAGGGCGACCACGAAGATCCACAGCAGGACGGCCACCGGCGCGGCCAGCGAGCCGTACACGGTGGGGCCCTCGACCGAGCTGACCAGGTAGATCCGCAGCGCGACGCTGCAGACGACCAGCACCACCAGGGCGACCAGGGCGCCGGGGATGTCCTCGCGCCACGGGGTGGAGACGGGGACGGCCAGGTGGTAGAGGGTGGTCAGGGAGACGATCAGCAGGAGGATCGCGACCGGCCAGTAGGTGGCGCCGACCAGCCCCGCGACGCCCGGCACGGCGTTCTCGATCAGGCCCGGACCGGCCATCAGCAGCGGCAGCACGAGGGAGCCGATGACGAGGGCGCCGAGGTAGAGGCCGAGGGACATCAGCCGGGTCTTGACGATGCCGCGCTTGCCGTCGAGCCCGTACATGACGGTGATGGTGTCGATGAAGATGTAGAGCGCTCTGGAGCCGGACCACAGCGACAGCAGGAAGCCGATCGAGATGAGGTCGGGCCGGGTGTGGTCGAACACCTGGTTCAGCAGCGGGACGACGACCTGCGTGACGGAGGAGTCGGACAGCACCGTTCCGGAGGCCGAGACGATGTCGTGCTTGAGCCGGTCGATGGTGCCCGCGCCGAGGAACTCGTCGAGGTAGCCGAGGGTGCCGGCCAGGCCGAGCAGCAGCGGTGGGATCGACAGCAGGGTGAAGAAGGCCGCCTCCGCGGCGAGGCCGGTGACCCGGTACTCGACGCAGGTGTTGGTGGTGTCCCTGACGAGTTCCCACGCCGTGCGGCGCCAGGTGGCCTGTTTGGCCGCGCGCCGGGAGCCCTTGCCCCGGCGCCGGGACGGCCGTTCGGGGGTCGGTCTGCTCGTATCGCCTGCTGCTTGCACAGGGCTAACGGTATCGGGCCGGGCCCGCGCGGTTGATCTCCCCCGGGGTACGGTCGCACGGGAGGCCCCGGGGCCGGGAGCGGCGGGAACCTCCGCGGGTCTCACATGACGAAACCTCAGCGTCCACAATGCGGATGTTAGTGGACCGCGAGTCCCGCGCCGTGCGAATCTCTTGCCATGTCTAGCGCCGGAACCACCCTGGTAGGTCGACTCCACGTCGACCTCCTCCGCGTGTCCAGCGCCATCTGTCCGGTGATCTGAGCCCACCCCGCCGCACCACCGCACCCGGCGCCATCCACCTCGCCGTCCCCGCTGAAGCGGACGCGCAGGCGCCCGCCCGGCCACGGTCACTGCTCTCTCCGGCCCTGGGAAAACCCGCAGGTCACAGCAGCCCCGCCCCGCCGAGCACGCCCAGCGACCAACCCGGCGTCAGAGCCACCTGCCCCGAAGGACTTCACCATGGCCACCACTCCCGAGACCACCGAGCCCGCGGCCGACCGCGCGCCCGCGCGCCGCCCCGCGGCGCCGCGCAAGGTGACCCGCCACCGCGGTGAGGGCCAGTGGGGCATGGGCCACCACACCCCCCTGAACGCCAACGAGCAGTTCAAGAAGGACGACGACGGTCTCAATGTGCGGACACGCATTGAGACGATCTACGCGCACCGGGGCTTCGACTCGATCGACCCGGCGGACCTGCGCGGCCGGATGCGCTGGTGGGGCCTGTACACCCAGCGCAAGGAGGGCATCGACGGCGGCAAGACCGCGATCCTGGACCCGCACGAGCTCGACGCCGAGTACTTCATGCTCCGCGTGCGCATCGACGGCGGCCGGCTGACCGTCGCCCAGCTGAAGGCGATCGCCGAGGTCTCCGAGCAGTACGGCCGCAACACCGCCGACCTGACCGACCGCCAGAACGTGCAGTACCACTGGATCCGGATCGAGGACGTCCCGGCGATCTGGCAGAAGCTGGAGGCCGTCGGCCTCTCCACCACCGAGGCCTGCGGTGACACCCCGCGCGTCATCCTCGGCTCCCCGGTGGCCGGCATCGCCGAGGACGAGATCATCGACGGCACCCCCGCCATCGACGAGATCCAGCGCCGCTTCATCGGCAACAAGGACTTCTCCAACCTGCCGCGCAAGTTCAAGTCCGCCGTCTCCGGCTCCCCGCTGCTGGACGTGGCGCACGAGATCAACGACATCGCCTTCGTCGGCGTCGTCCACCCCGAGCACGGCCCCGGCTTCGACCTCTGGGTCGGCGGCGGCCTCTCGACCAACCCCCGCCTCGGCGTGCGACTGGGCGCCTGGGTCCCGCTGGACGAGGTCGCCGACGTCTACGGCGGCGTCATCGGCATCTTCCGCGACTACGGCTACCGCCGGCTGCGCAACCGCGCCCGGCTGAAGTTCCTGGTCGCCGACTGGGGCCAGGAGAAGTTCCGTCAGGTGCTGGAGGACGAGTACCTCGGCCGCCGCCTGGTCGACGGCCCCGCGCCCGCCGAGCCGGTCGCCCGCTGGCGCGACCACGTCGGCGTCCACAAGCAGAAGGACGGCAACTACTACATCGGCTTCGCGCCGCGCGTCGGCCGCGTCGACGGCCGGCTGCTCGGGCAGATCGCCGACCTCGCCGCCGCCCACGGCAGCGACCGGCTGCGCACCACCGCCGAGCAGAAGATGCTGATCCTCGACGTCGCCGAGGACCAGGTCGAGTCCGTGGTGGCCGGCCTGGAGGCGCTCGACCTGCGGGTCACCCCGTCGCCGTTCCGCCGCGGCACCATGGCCTGCACCGGCATCGAGTACTGCAAGCTCGCCATCGTCGAGACCAAGGAGCGCGGCCGCACGCTCATCGACGAGCTGGAGAAGCGCCTGCCCGACTTCTCCGAGCCGCTGACCATCAACATCAACGGCTGCCCGAACGCCTGCGCCCGCATCCAGGTCGCCGACATCGGCCTCAAGGGCCAGCTCGTCACCGACGAGGACGGCAACCAGGTCGAGGGCTACCAGGTGCACCTGGGCGGCGCGCTGGGCCTGGAGGCCGGTTTCGGCCGCAAGGTCCGCGGCCTCAAGGTCACCAAGGAGGGCCTGCCGGACTACGTCGAGCGCGTCCTGACCCGCTACCAGGCCGACCGCGCCGAGGGCGAGCGCTTCGCCCAGTGGGCGGCCCGGGCCGGCGAGGAGCAGCTGTCGTGACCGCGCACCGGGAGAAGCGGGGTGCCCGATGAGCGAGCGTGCCGCGCCGTTCTTCTGCCCCTACTGCGGGGACGAGGACCTGCGCCCCTCCGAAGCCGGGCACGGGGCCTGGGAATGCCACGGGTGCCGCCGCGCATTCCAGTTGAAGTTCCTCGGCCTGCTGTCCGCGACCAACCACGGGGGTCCGTCCGATGACCAGCGCAACGACTGACTACGAGGCGATCGCCACCACCGCCGCACGGGAGCTGGAGGAGGCCACGGCGCAGGAGATCCTGCGCTGGGCCGCCGACACCTTCGGCAGCCGGTTCTGCGTCACCTCCTCGATGGAGGACGCGGTGGTCGCCCACCTCGCCTCCTCGGTGTTCCCCGGCGTGGACGTCGTGTTCCTGGACACCGGCTACCACTTCGCGGAGACCATCGGCACCCGTGACGCGGTGGCCGCGACCATGCCGGTCAACGTCATCACGCTCCAGCCGCTGCGCACGGTGGCCGAGCAGGACGCCGAGCACGGACCGCACCTGCACGACCGCGACCCGGACCTGTGCTGCGCGCTGCGCAAGGTCGAGCCGCTGAACCGCGGCCTCGGCGGCTACGACGCCTGGGCCACCGGCGTGCGGCGCGACGAGTCCCCGACCCGGGCGAACACCCCGGTGGTGGCCTGGGACGCCAAGCGCCGCAAGGTCAAGATCGCCCCGATCGCCCGCTGGACGCAGGAGGACGTCGACGCCTACGTCGCCGCCAACGGCGTGCTGCTCAACCCGCTGCTGTGGGAGGGCTACACGTCCATCGGCTGCTCGCCGCTGTCCTGCACCCGCAAGCCCGCGGAGGGCGAGGACGCCAGGGCCGGCCGCTGGTCCGGCTCGGGCAAGACCGAGTGCGGCATCCACCTCTGACCCACCGCCACCGCCGTTCCGGCACCGCCCCCTCCCCCTCTCCGACCCACCGCCACCTACCGACGAAGGACTCCACCGTGACCACAGTTCACACCCCGGCCGCCGCGGCCGCAGCCGCAGGGGCGGCCCGCGCGGCCGGCCCCTGCGAGCGCGGCGCCACCGTGTGGCTGACCGGGCTGCCGAGCGCGGGCAAGACCACGCTCGCCTTCGCCCTGGCCGGGCGGCTGCGCGCCGAGGGCCACCGGGTGGAGGTCCTCGACGGCGACGAGATCCGCGAGTTCCTCTCCAAAGGCCTGGGCTTCTCCCGCGAGGACCGCCACACCAACGTGACCCGGATCGGCTTCGTCGCCCAGAAGCTCGCCGCCAACGGCGTGAAGGTGCTCGCCCCGGTGATCGCGCCCTTCGCCGACTCCCGGGCAGCCGTGCGCGAGCGCCACGCCGCCGCCGGCACGGAGTTCCTGGAGATCCACGTCGCCACCCCCGTCGAGCTCTGCGCCGAACGCGACGTCAAGGGCCTCTACGCCAAGCAGGCCGCCGGCGAACTCTCCGGCCTCACCGGCGTCGACGACCCGTACGAGGCGCCGCAGAACCCGGAGCTGCGACTGCAGACCCGGGGCCGCGAGGTGGCCGAGTCCGCCGCCGAACTGCACGCCTTCCTGACCGAGAGGGGCCTGGCATGACCACCGCGACGGACAGCTTGGTCCACACCGACGACAACCCCTTCGCGCTGTCCCACCTGGACGCGCTGGAGGCCGAGTCGGTGCACGTCTTCCGCGAGGTCGCGGGCGAGTTCGAACGGCCGGTGATCCTCTTCTCCGGCGGCAAGGACTCCATCGTCATGCTCCACCT
>NZ_JBFAZB010000058.1:13940-52032 GCF_040681575.1 Kitasatospora sp. NPDC051702 | reverse complement strand
GCCGGCCCAGCAGACCCAGATCGAGGCGCCCTTGTCGGCGTCCAGGCACTGGCCCGAGTGACGGTTCATGACCGTGCCGTCGGCCCCGGCGGGCCGGACTCCTCGCGTTCAGGTGCCGTCGGGGTCCGTCGGGCCCCCGGCGCGTGGTGCGTCGGTCAGCAGGGACCGTTGTCGGTCCAGACGCCCCACTGGCCGCTCAGGCTCGGGTCGTCGCCCTTGGTCCACCACTTGTTGGTGTAGTAGTGACCCTTCCAGGAGACCTTGGTGCCGCCGGCCGCGTAGGTGGTGCCGGCGTCCCAGCTCGGGGCGGCCGGGCAGCCGGCCGGCGAGGTCGGGGTGCTGGTCGGAGTGCCGGTCGGGGTCGACGTGGGGGTGCTGGTCGGCGTGCCCGTGGGGGTCGGGGTGGCCGTGCCGGTCGGGGTCGGCGTCGGGCTCGGCGCGGCCGGGCAGGACGCGGCGGAGCCGTTGGTGGCGTCGACCATCTTGTCGAACAGCGCGGTCTTGGTGCCCAGGTCGTACAGCGAGAAGGCGAAGGAGCCGCCGAGGCCGTTGCAGTGCGCGTAGTCGGCCTTGGCCTGGATCGAGCGGGCGTCCTCACCGCTCCAGAACGTGGTGCCGTCGTAGAAGTAGGTGGCCTTCGCGTCGTCGTCCCAGAAGGTCTTGGACGGGTTGTCGACGAAGCCGCCGAGCTCCTTGTACATCTGGATGCCGGGGACGTTGCCGGACATCGCCGCACCGGCCGCCGGGTTGGCGGCGGGCTGGAAGAGGCCGTTCTTGCCGTTGTTGGCGACGCCGGTCCAGCCGCGGTAGTAGAACGGGACACCCATGTTGATCTTCTTGGCGGGGAAGCCGCCGGGGATGCCGTAGTCCGCGTCGCCGGCCGTCCAGGCCTTGATGGCGTTGTCGATCGAGTACTTGCCGTGGCCCGGCTTGGCCGGGGTCATCGGGTCGTTCGGGCCGGAGTAGAGCGGGGCCTGGTGGTTCGTCGGGCCCTGGGCGTCCCAGCCGCCGTGCATGTCGTAGGTCATGACGTCGAGGAAGGTGAGGTACTGGCCGACCTTGTCGGTCTCGACGTTCATGATCTTGTCCTGGCCGGCGCCGACCGCGGCGGACAGGGCGTAGGTCTTGTTGTTGGCCTTGCCCTGGGCGTCCAGCTGGTTGCGGAACTCCTGAAGCAGCAGGGTGAAGTTCTGCTTGTCGGCCGGGCTGGAGATGTTGCCGGTGTGGCCGCCGCCGCCCGGGTACTCCCAGTCGATGTCGACGCCGTCGAAGAGGCCGGCCGCCGAGCCCGGGCCGCCGTAGCCGGCGTCCGAGGGGAGGTTGCCCTTGATGAACATGTCGATGCAGGAGGACACCAGGTGCTTGCGCGAGGCGTCGGTGGCGGCGGCCGCCGAGAAGTACTTGGAGTAGGTCCAACCACCCAGCGAGATCAGGACCTTGAGGTTGGGGTTCTTCGCCTTCAGCTTCTTCAGCTGGTTGAAGTTGCCCGCGATCGGCTGGCCCCAGACGTCACCGACGCCGTCGACCGCGATGTCCGGGCCGAAGCTCTTCTGGTAGTCGGCGAACGCGTCGCCGGCGCCGTCACCCGCGTTGGGGTTGTTGTCGTCGGTGCTCGCCGCCTTGGTCGCCTCGAAACAGCCGAGGTCGGTCGGGTGGATGTTGGCGAACGAGTAGATCATGTAGTCCAGCTTCCCGGCGACGCCGGTGTCCTGGATGGTCTTGGGGTAGTACGCGTTCGCGTAGATCGACCACTGGTCGAAGTAGGCGACCTTGATGCCGCCACTGGTGGCGGGCGCGCCGGTGCTGTTGGTGGTCGCGGCGTTGGCCGCGCCGCCGCCGGTCAGCGCGAGGCCCGCGCCGAGCAGCACGGAGGCGGCGGTGCCGGCCGCGATGGCGGCCAGGCTCTTCGGGCGGCGCCGACGGCCGCCCTCCGGAGCCGGGGCCCCGGCCCTTTCAATGCGTGAACGCAGCATGGGTGCGTGACTCCTGGTTGTGGGGGTTCCGTCGCCCGGTGGGCAGCGTCCGGGGTGGGGCCGGACGACCGGGACATGACAGATCAGGGGTGGGGATCGAGCGGGATCAGCGGGATCAGGCCTGACGGACACCGGGATGTGCCGAACCGGCGCCCCCGGCACGAGGCCGGTGACGCCGGTTCAGGGGCTCCCTGCACCTGGGCATTAAAAATGGACTAGACCAACTCCCCCGTCAAGGGGTGATGTTGGGGCTTGAGCCGCGCTTAAGGTTCGGTCGCCCCCGGCCACCCCCGCCGACCTGCGGGTCAGTACCGCACCGCGTTGGCCACCACGGCCTTCACCGTCCCGGACAGGTCCCGGTTGCTGGAGGCGACGGCCTGGGCGGTCTGACCGGCCGCCACGTCCTGGACCGTCACCACGGTCGCGTCCTGCACCTGGCCCGAGTCGTCGGTGAAGTTCACCTGGATCAGGTACCGGTACGACTGCTGCCCGTGGTTGGTGACGGTCAGCGCCGCCTGCGCCTTGCCGCCCGACACGCTCGTCACCCCGTCGACCGTCACGTCGCCCTTGGCGTCCAGCCCGCCCTTGATCCCGGCGATCGCCGAGGAGGCCGAGGCCACCGCCGAGGAGGCCTGCGACCCGGCCGAGGCGAGCGCCGAGGAGACCCGCGCCTCCGCCGAGGCGAGCGCCGACCCGGCGCCGCCGGCCGCCGAGCCCAGCGCCGAGGCCGCGGAGGCCGCGGCCGAGGCGCCCTTCTCCACCGCGGAGACCGCCGAGGAGGCCACGCTGCTCGGGCTGCTGCCGGAGGAGCACCCGGCCAGCACCAGTGCGCCGGCCGCGACGGCGGCCAGCACCCCGGCCGCGGCCCGCTGCCGGCGGTGCGGCGGCCGCCCGCCGGCGCGCGCGTCCGGGCGCTGTGCGGTGACCCTGTGCTGCGTGCCGGTGCGCGGCCCGGACGGGCCCCGGGTGAGCGGCTGGCGGTTCATGCGGTTCCTCGATTCTGCCCGGCGCCGGGCTGCCCGGCACACCTCTGCGCCCACCCTCGGAGCGCCGGACGGGGCCCGCCAGCAGGGCTGGTGCCTCCGGGTGACGCCGCCGGGAGGCACCGGCACCGCCGCCGCGAGGCACCGCCCCACCGGGAGGCACCGCCGCCGGGCCGCTGTCAGGACAGGCCCGAGCCCTCCTGCTCGTCCGCCTCCACCGCGGCGCGCTCCTCGCGCAGCCGCACCACGTGCCGGCGCCGGGCCACCACGCCGTAGGCCCCGGCGGCGCTCGCCACGAAGGCCAGCAGGCCCACCCACGGCCGGTCGAAGGCGTGGCCGCTCAGGTGGTCCAGCGAGTACCGCCCCGGGCCCGCCAGGCCGAGCGCCAGCCCGGTCGCGCCCAGGAAGGCCGGGTACTCGTAGCCGCCGGAGGTCACGAAGAAGCCGGCCGGCGCGTGCACGGCCACCGCGCCCGCCATCGTCCCGGCCACCACCGCCCCGGCCGCCGGGGTGGCGAGTCCGGCCACCAGCAGGGCGCCGCCGCCGGCCTCGCCGACGCCCGCCGCGATCGCGCTCTGCCGGGCCGGATGGAACCCCATGTGCTCCATCGCCGCAGTGGTGCCCTCCAGGCCGCCACCGCCGAACCAGCCGAACAGCTTCTGGGTACCGTGCGCGATCAGCACCCCGCCGACCGCACCGCGCAGGGCCAGCAGGCCCAGGTCCCTACGGT
Organism: Kitasatospora sp. NPDC051702; assembly: GCF_040681575.1. Lineage (NCBI taxonomy): Bacteria > Bacillati > Actinomycetota > Actinomycetes > Kitasatosporales > Streptomycetaceae > Kitasatospora > Kitasatospora sp. NPDC051702. The sequence goes on along the minus strand of NZ_JBFAZB010000058.1, from coordinate 48,346 downwards.
TCAGACACATCTCGGATCCTCGTTTCCGCGCGGGGCCGCCCGCCCGTTGGCGCAGCCTGCCTCCATAGCAACCGAGAGCGCGCACCCGTTCGAGCCGGGACCGCCATCCGGGGGAATCCGGCCGGTTCGCGGAATGAACCGCGGACCGGCCGGATCACGCCCTCGTCGGCCCTCCGCGCGCCGTTCCCGACCGCGCCCGTCCGGGCCACACCGTCCGCCCCCCGGCCGCCCGGTCCGCGGCCGCCCGATCCGCGTCAGGAGCGGCCCGCACCACGCCGCGCCCGGCCGCGGGGCGTGGCGGAGCTGCCGCGCCGACCGGCGCGGTCATGCTTGGCGCATGTTCGTCTTCAACCTGAGCAGCGCCTTCATCGCCTTCTTCGCCGTGGTCGGCCCGCCGAAGGTCCTGCTGGCCTTCGCCCGGCTGGCCACCACCCGGAGCACCCGGGAGCTGCGGCGGCTGGCGGCGTGGAGCACGGTCATCTCGGCGCTGATCGGCCTGGTGCTCGGCTTCACCGCGGACGAGGTCAGCACGCTGTTCCACATCAGCGACCAGTCGCTGCAGCTCGCGGGCGGGACGATCTTCTTCATCTACGCGGTCGCGCTGGTCTTCGGCCTCCACCTCGGCGCCGACGACGAGGACGCCGAGCACCTGCGGAACCCGCTGGTGGACGGCATCCGCGAACTGCTGCTGCCGTACATCGCCAGCCCGCTCGCGGTCACCGCCGTCCTGGTCGCCTCGCTCGCCAAGGACGACTGGGGCTGGAAGGCCACCGTCGCCGGGGCCTACGTCGCGGTCGTGGTGATCAACTACGTCTGCGTGGCCCTGCTCGCACCGCTGATGCGGCGCACCCACCGCACCTCGCTGGAGGTGCTCTCCCGGCTGCTCGGGCTGCTGCTGGCGGCGGTCGGCGTGGAGCTGTTCCTGAACGGGCTGTCCGGGCTCGGCGTGCACCTGCCCGAGGCGCACTGAGCCCGGCCGCCCGCCCTCGGCCCGTCGTCGGCCCGCCACCCGGCCCGTCGTCAGCCCGCGGTCAGCCTGGCCAGCACCTCGCCGATCCGCTCGCGCACCAGCGGGTCGGCGACCAGTCCGTCCGGGCCGACGGCCTGGCGGTCCAGCGGGATCCTGGCGCAGGCCCCGTCCACGACCGCCGCGCCGGTGTAGCCGAGGACGGTGCGCAGGGTCGCCTCGGCGCCGCCGCCGCGGCCCGGGCCGGCCGCGTTGATCCAGGCCGAGGGCTTGTCCGAGATCTCCGTGCCGCCGACCGTCCAGTCCAGCAGGTTCTTGAAGGAGCCGGGCAGCGTGCCGGCGTACTCGGGGGTGCAGATCAGCAGCGCGTCGGCGGCCGCGACGGCCGCGCGCAGGTCGGCCACCGGCCCGGGCAGCGGGTCGGTGTCGTGGTCGGGGTTGAAGTGCGGCAGCGCGGCCAGCCCTTCGAAGTACGTGGCCCGCACGCCCGCCGTGGCGGCCGCCACGGCGGCGGCGGTGCGCAGCACCGTCTCGTTGGTGGAACCGGCGCGCAGGCTCCCGGACAGCAGCAGGACGTGACGCTCGTTCGACATGCCGAGGAACCTACCGCGCCCCGCCCGGCCCCGGGCCGCCGGACGGGACGCCCTACGGCGCGACCACCGGGCGCCAGGGCACCGGGCTGGAGAGGATCATCGAGCTGGACGGCTGGCCGTAGCCGCCGAGCCGGTCGCAGAGGGCCTCGAATTCGGCCATCGTGGGCACCGCGACCAGCAGGGCGCAGCAGGCCCCGCCGGTGACCCGGTGGAGCTGGAGCACCTCCGGCCAGGCGGCCACCTGCGGGTCGCGCAGCACGCAGCGCGGGCCGTAGCACTGGATCTGGACCAGCGCGGTGATCGGCAGGCCGGCCCGGGTGAGGTCCACGTGGGCGTGGTAGCCGGTGATCACCCCGTCCGCCTCCAGCCGGCGGACCCGTTCGGCCACCGCGGGTGCGGACAGGCTCACCCGGCGCGAGAGTTCGTTGTAGGAGAGCCGGGCGTCGGTCTGCAGCTCGGCCAGCAGGCGGCGGTCCACGGCGTCCACGGCGGCTCCCTGAGTGACTGAAAACGAGTGGTTTTGCGATCGTAAAGCGAATCCGCCGAACGCCTCGCAAACGACAGCCGCGAGACCGGTTGCGGTGTCCGTCGACCATTCAAGCCGGGGGTGGCACCGCCGCACAATGGCCTCCCCGGCGGAACCAGGCCGTCCGCCTGGTCGCCGGTCCGGGCGACGCGCCCGGGTGGATCAGGAGGAATCGGGATGGGGCACGACACGGTGGAGACACCCAACCTGTCGTTCGGTCGGCGTGGGGAACCGGGTCGCGGCACACCGTACTCCCGGTACGTGCGCCTGGAGGAGCTGCACAGCCTGCAGCAGCCGCAGAGCAAGATACCGGCCGAGCTGTCGTTCATCGTCACCACCCAGGTGATGGAGCTGCTGTTCGACCTGGTGCGGCACGAGTGGACGCTCGCCCAGCAGGCGCTGCGCGAGGACGACCTGCCCGCCGCACTGGCCGCCCTGCGGCGCGGCACCCACGCGCAGAACGTGCTGGTGGAGTCCTGGGACCTGCTGGCCACCATGACCCCGCAGGAGTTCAACGCCTTCCGCCCGGCGTTCGGCGAGGCCTCCGGCTTCCAGTCCTCGGCCTTCCTGCACCTGGAGTTCCTGCTCGGCAACAAGAACCCCGCACTGCTGTCGATGTACGACGGGATGCCGCAGACCCGGGCCGAACTGGACGAGGCGCTGCGCGCGCCCAGCCTGTACGACGACGCGCTGGCCCTGCTGGCCCGCCGGGGGCTGCCGCTGCGCGCGGAGCCCTCCGCGCAGCGCTACCGCCCCTCCGAGGAGGTCGCGGCGGCCTGGCGCCTGGTCTACACCGACCCGGAGCACGCGGCCCTGCAGCCGCTCGGCGAGGCGCTGCTGGACGTCGCCGAGCGGGTCACCCGCTGGCGCCAGCGCCACCTGTCCGCGGTGAAGCGGACGATGGGCGGCAAGCCCGGCTCGGGCGGCTCGAGCGGGCTGACCTGGCTGCGCAAGTCGGCCGAACAGGACGTGTTCCCGGAGCTGTGGACGATCCGGGACGAGCTGTGAACGAGGGGATGGGCATGATCACTCGCGAGGAGTGCGCGGCGCTGGACGGCGTCGACCCGCTGGCGGCGTTCCGCAAGGAGTTCGCCCTGCCGGACGGCGTCGTCTACCTGGACGGGAACTCGCTCGGCGCGCTGCCGGTGCGGACCCCGGAGCGGGTGCGCCAGGTGGTCGAGGAGGAGTGGGGCCGGGAGCTGATCCGCAGCTGGAACGACGCCGGCTGGTTCGAGCAGCCGTACCGGCTCGGGCGCCGGATCGCGCCGCTGGTCGGGGCCGCGCCACAGGAGGTGGTCGTCTGCGACACCACCTCGGTCAACCTCTTCAAGGTGCTGTCGGCCGCGCTGCGGCTGCGCCCCGGGCGGGGCACGGTGCTGGGCGACGGCGAGGCCTTCCCGACCGACCTGTACATCGCCGAGGGCGTCACCGGGCTGGTCGAGGGCGCGCGCAGCGTGCTGATCAGGCCGGAGGAGCTGGACCGGCACCTGGACGGCGACGTCGCCGCGGTGGTGCTCTCCCACGTGGACTACCGCACCGGCGAGCTGCTGGACCTGCCCGGGATCACCGCCCGGGTGCAGGCCGCGGGCGCGCTGATGATCTGGGACGTCTGCCACTCGGTCGGCGCGGTGCCGGTCGAACTCGGCGCCGCCGGGGCGGACTTCGCGGTCGGCTGCACCTACAAGTACCTGAACGGCGGCCCGGGCTCGCCGGCCTTCCTCTACGTCGCCGAGCGGCACCTGGCGGCCGGTCCGCTGCAGCCGCTGAGCGGCTGGTTCGGCCACGCCCGCCCGTTCGCCTTCGAGCCCGGGTACGAGGCGAAGCCGGGCATCGGCCGGTTCCTCACCAGCTCGCCCTCGCTGCTCGGCCAGGCCGCCCTGGAGGCCAGCCTGGACGTCTGGGAGCGGGCCGACCTCGCCGCCGTGCGGACCAAGAGCCTGGCGCTGACCGACCTGTTCATCGGTCTGGTCGAGGGCCTGGACGGGGTCGAGGTGGCCACCCCGCGCGAGCACGCCCGCCGGGGCAGCCAGGTGGCGCTGCGGCACGCCGACGGCTACCCGGTGGTGCAGGCGCTGATCGAGCGCGGCGTGATCGGCGACTTCCGCGCGCCGGACCTGATGCGCTTCGGCTTCACCCCGCTCTACCTCTCGTACACCGACGTCTGGGACGCGGCCCGGCAGCTGGCCGAGGTGCTGGAGAGCGGCGAGTGGCGGGCGGAGCGGTTCTCCCGCCGGGGCGAGGTGACCTGAGCCCGGGGGCGGAGGGCGTTCCTTGCCGTTAATAATGCCCAGCATTAAAGTTGCGGGCATGGCAAGGACGTCGGCGGGCCACGAGACCCGCGAGAGGCTGCTGCGGGCGGCGGAGGAACTCTTCGCCACCCGCGGCGTGGAAGCCGCACTGACCAGGGACATCACCCGGCTGGCGGGGCAGAGCAACCCGTCCGCCGTGCAGTACCACTTCGGCTCCCGCGAGGGCCTGCTCGACGCGATCATGGCCGGCCGCCAGGAACGCGCCGAGCAGGCCCTCGCGCCGCGCCTGCCCGCACTCGCGGACGCGGACCTGACCGGACTGCTCGGCGCCCTCGTCGCGGCCGAGGCCACCGAACTGCGCACCGAACGGGGCCGGCACTGCCTGCGGATCTCCGCCCAGGTCAGCCGCAGCAGCGGGGTCCGCACCCGGACCCCGCACCCCACCCTCGCCGGCGGCGGCTACTGGCGGCTGATCGGACTGGTGGAGGAGCGGGTCCGCACCCTGCCGGAACCCGTCCGGCTGGAGCGGATCGACCTGACGCTGACGCTGGTCGGCGCGGCGCTGGCCGACCGGGCGCGGCAGTACGCCGCCGGGGCCACCCCCCTGACCGACGAGGAGACCTTCCTCGCCGACCTGGTGACGGTGTCCGTCGCCATGCTCTCCGCCCCCACCCCCCGGAGGAGCACGACGTGAACGACCTGACCGGCAGGACCGTCATCATCACCGGGGGCGCCCGCGGCCTGGGCGCCGAGGCCGCCCGGCTCGCGGTCGCGGCCGGCGGCAACGTGGTGATCACCGACGTCCTGGCCGAGGACGGCGGGGCCGTCGCCGCCGAACTCGGCGAGCGGGCGCGGTTCGTCCGGCACGACGTGACCTCGGAGGAGGACTGGCAGTGCGTGGTGGACCACGCGGTGACGGAGTTCGGCGCCGTGCACGGCCTGGTCAACAACGCCGGGATCTCCACCGGCTCCCTGCTGGCGGAGGAGAGCGTCGAGCACTTCCGCAGGGTCGTCGCAACTACCCCAACACCCCGATGGCCCGGGTCGGCGAGGCGCCCGAGATCGCCACCGCCGTGGTCTACCTGCTCTCCGACGACGCCTCCTACGTCACCGGCGCCGAGCTCGCGGTGGACGGCGGCTGGACCACCGGCCCGACCGTCCGGTACGTCATGGGACAGTGACACACGTCATGTCCAGGTAAAGTTCGACGCCCATCATCCTTGGGAAGCCTCCCGGTTGACCGTCCGTCAGCACCAAGGGAGGTTTGCGTGAACTTCGAACTCGGACCGCTCAAGCCCGAACCTTTCATGCTGGCCCTCGGGCTGGCCCTGTTCTTCCTGGTCCTGTGGATCCTCGGCCACGGCCTGTTCCCCCGCATCGAACGGATCATGGCGGAACGCTGGGAGGCCATCGAGGGCCGCACCCTGCGGGCGGAGGCCGTCCGGGCCGAGGCCGAGGCCGCCCGCGACGCCGGCCGGCACGAGCTGGCCCGGGCCCGGCTCCGGGCGGCGCGGATACGCCAGGAGTACGCCGAACGGGGTGCGGCCGCCGTCACCGCGGCCCGCGAGGAGGCGACCCGGGAACGCAGCCGGCTGGTCACCGCCGCGCACGCGCGGATCGCCGCCGACCAGACCGAGGTGACGAACCGGCTGCGCAGGGACGTGGGCGACCTCGCGGTCGCGCTGGCCGGCCGGGTGGTCGGCCAACCGGTGCACGGCGTCGCCGCCGACCGCCGCACGGTGGACCGCTTCTTCGGCTCGCTCTGAGCCGGGGCGGCTCCGCGCCGGGCCCGATCCGAGCCCTGCCCGTGCTGAGCCCGGCCGGCCGCGGGCCCGTCGTCCCGCCACGCCGGGCGCCGGCCCGTCGGCGATTCAGGCCTTCGAGGCGGCGGGAGCCACCGTCAGCTCCGCCACGAGCCGGCGGTAGACGTCGAAGGCCGGCTTGCGGGAGTAGTCGTCGCGCAGCAGCCCGAAGTGGTGGAACAGCCCCGCGCCGGCACTGTCGGCGTCCCGCAGGCCGAAGAACGCGTAACCGCTGACGGCGAGTTCGGCGGCGAGGCCGGCCACCGTGCGGACCACCTCCTCGACCACCTCGGCCTGCCGCGCCTCGTCGCGCCCCGGGCCGGTGGGCCAGCCGTGCTCGCAGATCCGCATCGGCACCGAGGCCGCGATGCCGGCCCGGGCGGTGTCCCGCCGGAAGCCCGCGAGCACGGCCCGCACCCCGTCGGCGAGCCGGTCCGGCGGCAGCGGACGGAAGACGTCCGGGAAGAAGTCCAGGCCGACGTAGTCCAGCGCGCGGTGGAAGCGCTCGTCGGCGAGGCTGCCGAGCTCCGGCCAGAAGGTGTCGGCCGGGTCGAAGACCGGCACCGCGTTGAAGCCGACCGCCAGGTCGTACCCGTGTGCCAGCGCCTCCTCCTTGGCGGCGACCACCCCCTCCACCAGCGCCCGGCGCACGCCCGGGACGCTGCCGTCCAGGACGGGCAGGTCGGCGTTGGGCTCCTCGCAGATCTGCAGCAGGGCGATCCGCCCGCCGTCGGTCCGGACGGTGTGCCGGACGAAGTCCAGCCAGCCCGCCGACTCCCCGCTGCGCTCGCGGTACTGGAGGACCAGGTCGAGCCGCCGACCCTGCCCGGCGTACTGCTCGGGCCGCTCCGGGGTGTGCTCCCCGGTGGGGTACGAGCGGTAGGCGCGGACGAGGAATTCGGGCGCGTCGCCCTGGAGTTCGCGCAGGGCGGCGGCGATCAGGGCGGGGTCGTCGGGGCGGACGGGCTCGATCACCGAGGTTTCGTCGCCGAGCAGGCCGCCGGGATAGATGCCGAAGGTGAAGGTCATGCCGTCACCGTACCCGATATTTTTGGTGTCACTGCAAATTTACTGTGACACCATGATTTGCCCGTAGGATGCCGCCCATGGGACTTCGCGAACTCAAGAAGCAGCAGACCCGGGAGCTCCTGTCGGACACCGCCATGGTCCTGTTCGCCGAGCACGGGTTCGACCGGGTCACGGTGGTCGAGGTGGCCCGGGCGGCCGGGGTCTCCCCCAACACCGTGTTCAACTACTTCCCGACCAAGGAGGACCTCTTCTTCGACCGGCAGGACGAGGTGGTCGCCCACCTGGCCGGAGTGGTCCGGCGGCGGCCTCCGGGCAGCTCCGCGGTCGACGCCGTCCGGGCCGACCTGCTGGCCGCGGTCGAGGCCGGCGAACCGACGGTCGGACTGGACCCCGGCATGACCGCCTTCTGGCGGATCGTCGCGGACAGCCCGGCCCTGCGCGCCCGGCTGCTGGAACTCGGCGAGCGCTCCGAGGCCGCGCTGGCCGAGGTGCTGGCCGAGGAGTCGGCCGCCGCCCCGGCCGACCCGCTCCCCCGGATCGTGGCCGGCGCCGTCGCCGGGGCCCACGGCGCGGTGCTCGGAGAGATCCGCCGGGCGGTGGTGGCCGGGGAACCGGTCGAGGCGGTGCGCACCCGCGCCCGGGAGGCGGTGGAACGGGCCTTCGGCCTGCTGGCCGCCGGGCTCGCCGACTACCCGCGGCGGCACTGACCGCCGCCCGTCCCGTGCGCCCTCTCCCCCGGGACCGCGACCGGACCCGGGGGCGGCCGCGTGTCCGGCCCCGGCCGCGCGTCCGGCCGGGCACAGGGACGGCACGGCACGGCACGGCACAGGCCGCCCGATCGGATGCGGACCGGGCGGCCTGTGCCGTCACCTCGGGTTCCGGGTGCGCTCAGACGTCACGCACGCACCCGCCCTGTGGGGGTCGTTCAGCTGTGCCGGCCGCGGCGGCGGGCGGCGAGGACGGCGAGACCGCCCAGACCGAGCAGGCCGACACCGGCCAGCCCGAAGACCACCGGCGCGTTGCCCGCACCGGTCGAGGGCAGCTCACCGCCGCCACCCGGGTGGTGGCTGCCCGGGTGACCGGACGGGTGGTGGCTGGTCGGCGCGGGGCCGGAACTGGACCAGCTCGCCGAGGGCGAGGTGCTGCTCGCGGTCGGGGACGGGGAGGTCGGGGTCGCGGTCGGGGACGTGGGCGTCCAGGTCGGCGACGGCCAGGTCGGCCTCGGGGAGGTGGGCCGCGGCGAGGTGGGCGTGGGAGACGTCGGCTTCGGCGAGGTGGGGGTCGGCGAGGTGGGGGTCGGCGAGGTGGGGGTCGGCGAGGTGGGGGTCGGCGAGGTGGGGGTCGGCGAGGTGGGGGTCGGCGAGGTCGGGGTCGGTGAAGGGGACGGGGACGGCGAGGGCGAGGGCGACGAGGAGGTCGGTGTCGGACTCGGGGTCACCCGGCAGTCCGGCAGGTCCCCGTCGAACGGGTAGCTGTGGATCTCGTAGCCGCCCGTGCCGGTGTGGATCAGGTTGCCCGCCAGGTAGACCCGGCCGTTCGTGCCGGCCTGGCCGATGGTCGTGGTGCCGGCCGGGTTGCCGGCCATGACGGACCCCTGGAACTGGGCGCCGCCGAGGATCCGGGCGTCGGTCGCGGTCGGGAAGTTGTACATCAGCCTGGGCCGCAGCTCGGTGGTCTGGTCCCCCGCCAGGCCGGTGCCCGTGTAGGTGTTGATGACCGGGCTGTCGCCGAGCATGTTGACCACGACGGTGGCGCCGTCCGGGATGCCGCGGAAGACCAGGCCGATCTGCCCGCCGGACGACGAGGCGAGGTTCCGGGTGACGTTGAAGACCTGCTTCATGCTGGTGCCGTCACCGGTGAAGGTCGCCTCGCTGTTGGTGACGGCGACCGTCCCGGTCGCGGCGGCCCGGCCCACGCAGGCGGAGACGTCCTCGATCCGGGTCAGCACCGACCGGTACGGCGCGGCGGCGTCCGCGTCCGCGATCGACCGGCCGGTGGGGTCGATGTTGACCGTGCCGGTGACCGTCCCGGCGTGGCGCAGGTTGCCGAAGGCCTGGCCCTTGGAGTCGCTGCCGCCGATCAGGATCCGGTTGCCGGTCTTGACGTCGACGTTGCCGCCGGCGGTCACGAAGTCGCTGCCGTTGGGCGGTGCGATGCGCGAACCGACGCCGACGACGCCCATGTTGTAGGCGCCGCCGCCCTGGCTCTTGTCGACGGTGAGGTTCCCCAGCGCGACGATCTTGCCCTCGGCCTCGGCCGCGCGGCCGGTCACGGTGTAGTCGCCGCCGGCGAAGACGTTGATGGTGGCGTCCCGGCCGGTGAAGTCGCCGTTGTTCGGCGGCGGCCAGGTGGCCGGGCAGTCCGGCCCCGTGCAGGCGCCGAGCGGCGGCGCCAGCGGCGCGGCCGAACCGACCGTCAGCACGGCGGCCAGCGGCAGCGCGGCGACGGCGGTGGCCACGGCGACCCGCGCCGCCCGGCGCCGACCGGTGGTGGACACGCCCCTGGCGGCGGTCGTTCTGTGATCCGGCGTACCGGTGCCCTGAGCCATCGACACATTCCTCCGCGCATAGAAAAGGGCAGGTGGATGACCTGCCACGTTCCGTGTGATGTGCTGCCAATCCCACAAATCCGGGACATCCAACCCGAAACGGGACGAATGACACCCTGGAGACCCTCGGATGCGATCCGACGATCAGCCGAACGGCGGAGCAGCTCCGCCAGGACGGCCCCGGCCCCGGGACTCCGGCCGGGGCCGTTAGGTTGGGGGCATGACCACCGAGGCCAAGGACCACAGCGCACCGCTCGTCGCCGTCGCGTCCGCCGACGCCGTGCTGCGCCACCCCGAGGCGGGTGAGCACCTGCTGACCCCCGTCGAGCGCGAGCGCGCCGCCCGCTTCCGGCACGAGTCCGGGCGGATCGACTTCACCGCCGGGCACCTGCTCGTCCGGCTCTGCGCCGCCCGGCTCCTCGACGTCCCGGTGGCCGCCGTCACGCTCGCCCAGCAGTGCCCGGACTGCGGCCTGGCCGACCACGGCAAGCCCTTCCTGCCGGACCACCCCGACGTGCACGTGAGCCTCTCCCACACCCGCGGCGTGGTCGCGGCCGGGGCCGGCCGCCACCCGGTCGGCGTCGACGTCGAACTGGCCGGGCGCAGCGGATCGCTGCGCGCCGTCGCCCGCCGGGTCCTCACCCCGGCCGAACTGGCCCGGGTCGAGGCGGCACCGGAGCCGGACCGGGCCTTCCTGCGCCAGTGGGTCCGCAAGGAGTCACTGATCAAGATCGGCCGGGCCACCCTGGACACCCTGGCCGGCGTCGACCTCTCCGCCCTCCCCCTGGACGTCCCGCCCGGCCCCCCGCTCCGCAGCCGGCACCAGGACCTGCACCTGCTCGACTGGACCGACCGGGAGCACGACGCCGCCGTCGCAGCCGTCAGCACCGCCGCACCGGAGGTCGTGGAGCTGACGACCGCGGGCTGAGCGGGCGGGACGACCGAGCGGTCTGGCGGGCCGAGCCGGCGGACGGCTGGGCGGGCGGGCCGAGTAGGCGGACGGCGCGCGTCCGGGCCCGCCGGACGGGCCCGGCGGACGGGCCCGGCGGCGACGACCCGCGCGGCGGCCCGGTGCGTAAGCGGTGTTAGCGTGCCTGGTCGCGGGCGGTTGTCCACCGGTGTCCACCGGGCGCCCGCCCCACCAGCTGCCCACCGCCGGATTAAGGGTGTCCCCGCCATGGCCAAGTTCCTGCTGAGCCTGCACGTCCTCGCGTCGGTCCTGTTCATAGGCCCGGTCGCGGTGGCCGTCAGCATGTTCCCGCGGCGGGCCAGGGCCGCGCTGGCCGGCGGACCGGACCAGGCCTCGGACGCCGGCGTGCTGCGCATCCTGCACCGGATCACCCAGGTCTACGCCCTGCTGGGGATCGCGGTGCCCGTGCTGGGGATCGGACTGGCCCAGGTGATGGACGTGCTCGGGCAGTCCTGGCTGATCGTCTCGATGGTGCTCACCGCGATCGCCGCGCTCTCGCTGCTGCTCTTCGTGCTGCCCGGACAGCAGGCCGCGGTGGACGCGCTCGGCCTCGACGACTCGGACGAGCGGCACGCCAAGGCCGTCGGCGGCCTGCGACTGCTGCCGATGACGGCCGGGGTGTTCAACCTGCTGTGGGCCGTGGTCGTGGTGATGATGGTGATCCGCCCCGGGTCCAGCACCGGCGTCTGAACCTCCCCGACCGCGTCCGGACCTCCCCGAGCGGGCACCCGGCCCTCTCCCGCCCGACCGGCCCGGTCCAGTACCGTCGTCGACCATGACGATCATGGCGGGCATGGGGACCGGGGTGGGGACGGGCGTCGGCGCACTGCTGCGCGGCTGGCGGGAGAGACGGCAGCTCAGCCAACTGCAACTGGCCCTGCTGGCCGACTCCTCGGCCCGGCACATCAGCTTCGTCGAGAACGGCCGCTCCCGGCCCAGCCAGGAGATGGTGCTGCGGCTGGCCGAGCACCTGGACGTCCCCGTCCGCGCACGCAACACGCTGCTGCTCGCCGCCGGCTACGCCCCCCTCTACCCCGAGACGCCGCTGGACGACCCCTCGATGGCGGCGCTGCGGGGCGGCCTGGAGCGCCTGCTCGCCGCGCACGACCCCTACCCCGCCCTGGTCGTCGACGGCACCTTCCGGGTGCTGGCCGCCAACCGCGCGCTCGGCCTGCTCCTCGACGGCGTCGCCCCGCACCTGCTGCAGGACCCGCCCAACGCGATGCGGATCACCCTGCACCCCGAGGGCGTGGCGCCGCGCATCGTCAACTTCCGCCAGTGGCGTCGGCACCTGCTGGAGCGGATGGAGCACCAGATCGACCTGGTCCGCTCCGAGCCGCTGCGCCGGCTCTACGAGGAGGTCTCCGGGTACCCCGAGCCGGCGTCCGGCGCGGGCACGGCGGAGGAGGACACCACCGAGGCGTTCCCGTTCGCGCTGCCGCTGCGGATCGCGCACCAGGGGCGGGTGCTGTCCTTCCTGTCCACCATCGCGACCTTCAACACCCCGCTGGACGTGACCGTCTCCGAGCTGGCCATGGAGACCTTCCTCCCGGCGGACGCGGAGACGGTCCGGTTCCTGCAGTCCGCCGTGGGGCCGGAGCGGTAGGAGCGGGCGGTCAGGCGGGCGGACGGAGGGGCGTCCGTACGGGGTCCGGACCTCAGGTGCGGTCGGCGCGGCGCAGGGCGGTGGACTGCAGGGCCACGAACAGGGCCACCACCGCGGCCTGCGCGGCGATCCAGACGGACCCGGCGGTGGTCGGCTCCAACCAGGCCTCCGGCGCGACCAGACTGAGCACCACCCACACCGCGTTGAGGCCGGTCACCGTCCACACGGCCGCCCGCGGCGGGCGCCTGCGGGCGGCCAGGGCGCCGACCGCCACCGCGTACACGGTGAGGAAGGCCCCGAGCTCGACCAGGGTGGACCGACCGACGCCGAGCAGCTCGCCGACCGGACCGGCGAGGATCAGGTAGGCCAGGCCGTTGCCGCCGGTGACCAGTGCGTCCAGGGCGAGCACCCCGCGCACGGTCCGCAGCGAGAGGACGGAGTCGGCGGGGCGCGTGGGCGGCGTCAGGGTGTGGGCGGACACGGCGGATCAGCCTCCTGAGGGGGTTCGGGTCCTGGTTGCCGGTGGCCGTGCGCCGACCGGACGCCTCCAGCCTGCCCGGCGACCCGCGGGGCGTCGATTACCCGCCAGGTCATGATCGGTACCCGCCGGGTCACGGCCCGGGTCGGGGTCAGGTCGGGTCGGGGCTGGGTCGGGTCGGGGCCGGGGCGTCAGCCGGCGTGTCGGTCGGGGTGTCGGTCGGGGCGTCAGCCGGCGTGTCGGTCGGGGTGTCGGTCGGGGCGTGCGCCGGAACGTGGCTCGGTGCGTACGCCGGGCCGCGGATCGGCCCCGGGGCGGCGGAGCACGACACCCGCCCGTTTCACCGCCCGGGCGGTGATCGTGGTCTCGGCCCGGGCCACCCCGAGCGGGCCCAGGGTCTCGGTGAGGAACCGGTAGAGGCCGCCGTGGTCCGCGCAGAACAGGGTGGCCAGCAGGTTGGCCGGACCACTGGTGGCGAACACCCCGTGCACCTGCGGATGACCGGCGAGCGCGGTGCCGACCTCCGCGAGCCGACCCGGCGGGACGTCCAGCCAGAGGTTGGCGTCCACGGCCATCCCGAGCAGCCTCGGGTCGACGGTGGCGTGGGTGCGCAGCAGCCCCAGCTCGTCGAGCCTGCCCAGCCGGCGGCGGACGGTCGACTCCGCGGCGCCGACCGCTCCGGCCAGCGCCGCGTGCGACTGCCGGGCGTCCTCGCCCAGCCGGGCCAGCAGCGCACGGTCGAGCTCGTCCGTCGGCGGCGGCACCGCGGGACGCGGCACGACCGGCCGGGCGAGCGCGGCGACCTCCGCCTCCGTCAGCTGGCCGGCCCGCCACTGCCCGGCGTCCGCGAAGGCGTGCAGCACGGCGTGCGTGGTGGTCTCGACGACCGCGCTGGTCGCGGGCAACTGCCCGTACAGCAGGCGGTCGCGGGCCCCGGCGTCGGTCAGCATGACGGCGCCGACCTCCTGGCCGCCGAGCATCACGTCGACGAAGGGCACGTCGGGCCGGTCGGCCAGCGCCCGGGCGACCGCGTCCACCGCCCCGCTCAGCACCCGGACCCGCAGCAGCAGCGCGCCCACCGCGGCGTCCTCGACGTCGGGCAGCCGGACCACCCGCAGCACCCCGGTCTGCCGCAGCCGGCCCAGTCGGCGGGTGACCGTCCGGGCGGAGACGCCGAGCACCTCGGCGATGCGGCCGGGCTCGGCCCGTCCGTCGACCTGCAGGGCGCAGACCAGACGGCGGTCCAGCTGGTCCAGCACGGTGTCCGGATCAGCGGCGGAAAGGTCCATGGTGTCCGATCTCCGTCATCCGGGGCCGTTCGAGCGTCCTGTTCCAGCGCCATGACGGTACTCCTTGTCCCGGGAGGCCGGAGCGACCGGCCCCCGGGCGGAAGGGACGACGACGATGGAGGCTGCGGCGATGGGGACCGTGTCGGCGGAGACCGTACCGGCCGAGCTGTGGGCGCTGGCGGAGCAGGTGACGACGGCCGTGCGCCTGGTCGGTGCGGGGCTGGCGGCCCGTCGGCCCGCCGCGCCGACCCCGGCGGCGACCGGGGAGGAGGCGGGCGCCCGGTTCGCCGAGATCGACGGCCCGGCCGCCGCCGAGCTCCGCGAGCGGCTGAGCGCACTGCACCCCCGCGCCGGGTGGGTGCCGGAGGAACTGGACGGCTCGATGCCCGCCGAGGGCGAGTGGTGGCTCTGCGACGCGACGGACGGCGCGGTGCAGTACCTGCTGGGGCAGCCGCACTGGGCCGTCACGGCGACGCTGATCCGGGACGGCGCGGCGGTGCTCGCCGTGGTGCACGCGCCGGAGCTGGGCACCGGCCCCGGCGCCGGGTGGACGTACCAGGCGGTGCTGGGCGGCGGGGCCCGGCTGGACGGGCGGGCGATCGCGCCGCTGCCGCGCGAGCTCGCGGCCACCGTCGCCGGCACCAGCCAGCCGCCGTTCGTCGCGGCCGACCCGGTGGCGCTGCGCCGGGCGGGCGAGTCGCTGTGCGCGATGGCCGGCGCGGTGCCCGCCGTGCGCAACCTCGGCCCCACCGCGCTGCAGGTGGCGCAGGTCGGCTCCGGACACCTGGCGCTGTTCTGGGAGTACGGCCGGGACGCCGGCAACCTGCTGCCCGGAGCACTGATCGCGAGCGAGGCCGGGGCGACGGTGACGGACGCCGCCGGGGCGGCCTGGACGGCCGGGTCCGACAGCTTCCTCGCCGCCGCGCCCGGGCTGCACGCGGACGCGCTGGGGGTGCTGCGGGTGGTGCGTTGAGCCGGCGTCGGTCGGCCGGCCGGGGGCGAGGGGCGGGTCGCTCGGCGTACGGCCGGGCGGCGCGCGTCTGGTGACGTGCGGTCTGGTGACGTGCGGCCGGCCGGGGTAGGGCGGCCGGCCGGCGCGTCAGAGGCCGAAGATCGCGGCGGCGTTGTCGTGGCAGACGGCCCGCAGCCACTCCTCCCCCAGGCCCAACCCGGCCAGCGCCTCCAGCTGGTGGACGTACCGGTACGGGATGTTGGGGAAGTCGCTGCCGAGCAGCACGCGGTCCCGGAGGGCCCGCAGGCGCGGCAGTTCGGTGCGCGGGAACGGGTCGTCGGCCTCGACGAAGTCCGTGAACGCCATGGTGGTGTCCAGCCGGACGGAGGGGTGCCGCTCGGCGAGGTCGAGGAAGTCGCGGTACTCGGACATGCCGAGGTGGGCGACCACCAGGACCAGTCCGGGATGCCGGTCCAGCACCTCCCCGATCGGACCGGGGCCGGTGAACTTGCCGGCCACCGGCCCGGATCCGCAGTGGCAGACCACCGGCGTCCCGCTCTCGGCGAGCATCCCCCAGACCTCGTCCAGCCGGCGGTCCGTCGGGTCGTAGCCGCCGACCTGCAGGTGTGCCTTGAACACCCGGGCGCCGTCCTCGAGCGCCCGCGCCACGTAGCCGGGTGCCTCGGGCTCGGCGAAGAAGGTCGCGGTGTGCAGACAGTCCGGGGTGCGGGCGGCGAAGTCCGCCGCCCAGGCGTTCAGCCAGGCGGCCATGCCGGGCTTGTGCGGGTAGAGCATCGACGTGAACGCGCGGACGCCGAACTCCCGCAGCCGGTCGACGCGTTCGGACTCGGCCACCCGGTAGGTGATCGGCCACGGGCGGTCGACGAGCGGGCCCGCGGCGTCGAAGTACGCCCACACCTTGTCCATGACGTTCTTCGGCATGAAGTGGGTGTGCACGTCGATCAGCCCGGGCAGGCCCAGCGCCTGCCAGAACGCCCGGACGTCCGCGGCCTCGGTGCCGGTCACGCCGGCACCGGGCGGGCCCGGTCGATGATCGCGGTGGTGTCGACGCCGGAGGGCAGCGTGCCGAAGGCTGCGCCGTGGTCACCGCCGAGCCGACTGGCGCAGAACGCGTCCGCCACCGCCGCACTGCCGTGGCGCACCAGCAGCGAGCCCTGCAGGGCCAGCGCCATCGACTCGACCAGCCTGCGGGTCCGGAACTCCAGGTCGGCGGGGTCCGACAACTGCTTGCGCAGGTCGGCGACGGCGGCGTCCAGCCGGCGGTCCGCCCCGGCCGCGGCGTCGAGCTCGCCCAGGAAGGCCTCCACGGTCTCCGGGCGCCTGGCCATCGCGCGCAGCGCGTCCAGGGCGGCCACGTTCCCGGAGCCCTCCCAGATCGACACCAGCGGCGCCTCCCGGTAGAGCCGCGGCATCCCGGACTCCTCGACGTAGCCGTTGCCGCCCAGGCACTCCAGCGCCTCGGCGGCGTGCGCCGGACCGCGCTTGCAGACCCAGTACTTGGCCACCGCCAGGCCCAGCCGCCGGACCAGCGACTCCGTCCCGTCCCCGGCCAGCGCCCGGTCGGTGGCCTCGGCGAGGCGCATCGCGACGGCCGTCGCCGCCTCGGACTCCACCACCAGGTCGGCGAGCACGTTGCGCATCAGCGGCTGGTCCACCAGGGCCTTGCCGAACGCACGCCGGTGGAGGGCGTGGTGGACGGCCCGGGTGGCGCCGTACCGCATCCCGGCGGCGGCGCCGGTGGTGCAGTCCAGGCGGGTCATGTTGACCATCTCGATGATGGTCGGCACCCCGCGCCCCTCCTCGCCGACCAGCCAGCCGACGGCACCGTCGTACTCCAACTCGGCCGAGGCGTTGGACTTGTTGCCCAGCTTGTCCTTGAGCCGCATCAGCTGGAGCCGGTTGCGGCTCCCGTCCGGCAGCACCCGCGGCAGCACGAAACAGCTCAGGCCGCCGGGCGCCTGGGCGAGCGTCAGGAAGAGGTCGGACATCGGCGCGGAGGTGAACCACTTGTGGCCGGTCAGCCGGTAGGTGCCGTCCGCCTGCGGGGTCGCGGTGGTGGTGTTGGTGCGGACGTCCGAGCCGCCCTGCTTCTCCGTCATCGACATGCCGGCGATCAGCCCGCGCTTGGTGCGCGGCTCGCGCAGCCCGAAGTCGTACTCGGTCGCGGCCAGCAGCGGCTCCAACTCGGCTGCCAGGGCGGGGTTCGCGCGCAGCGCCGGGACGGCGGCGTAGGTCATCGAGATCGGGCAGGTGTGGCCGGCCTCGACCTGGCTCCAGACGAGGAACTTCGCGGCGCGGGCCGCGTGCGCGCCGGGCCGGTCGTCCCGCCAGGGCGCCGCGTGCAGGCCGTGGGAGACGGCGGTGCGCATCAGCTCGTGCCAGGCCGGGTGGAACTCGACCTCGTCGACCCGGTGGCCGAAGCGGTCGTGGGTGCGCAGCACCGGCGGGTTCTCGTTGGCCAGCCGACCCCACTCGGCCGCCTGCTCGGAGCCGGCCAGCCGGCCGAGCTCCCGCAGCTCGGGCTCGGCCCAGCCGGCGCCGGCCCGGTGCAGCGCGGCGAGCAGGGTCGGGTCGGCGGCGGTGTCGTGGCCGTACGGCAGGGGCACCTGGTTGGTGACCTCATGCGTCGCTGTCATCGCGTCCTCCCAGGGCACGCAGGGTGAAGGAGACCAGGGCGGGAACCACCACGGCGGCGGCCCCGGGTGCGGGTGCGGGTGCGGGCTCGGTGGGTGCGCCGGTGGCGGGTGCGGGCTGGGCAGGTGCGGGCTCCGGGAGCGCTCCGGCGACGGTGGCGGGTACGGGCTGGGCGGCGGTGGCGGTGGCGGTGGCGGGCCCGGCGGGTGCGCCGCGCCGGCCGGGTGCGGCCGAGAGCGGGCCGGCGAGCGCCTCGCCGACCGCGCCGACCAGGGCGGCCGCGGTCAGCACCGGGTCCTGTTCGGGGAGTTCGCCGTCGGCCACGGCGGTGGCGATCTCGGTGGCGATCACGTCCCGGAACGCCCGCCGGAACACCAGGCGCTCGCCGTCGACCACCGCGTCGGCCGGCTCGACCAGCAGCGCGTATGCCAACCGGGGCGCGCGCAGCGCCCGGGAGGCGAAGGTCTCGACGACGGCGGCGATCCGGTCCTGCGGGGTCTCCCGGGCGGCGACGGCCGCGTTGACGGCGTCCATCTCGCGGGTCACCACCCGCCGGAACAGCTCCACCGACAGCTCGGCCTTGTTGGCGAAGTGCTGGTAGAGGCTCCCGGTCGCGATCCCGGCGCGGTCCGCCACGGCGGCCATGGTGCAACCGCCGTACCCGCGCTCGGCGAGGAGCAGGACGGCGGCCTGGAGCACCGTCTCACGCTGGGCGTCCAGCCGGGCTTGGACGGCGGGCGTGCGTCGGTAGGCCATGGAAGCATTGAAGCACCGATTCACTGCTTCGGTAAGGGGGCGGACGGCGTCGCGCGACGCCCTCGGGCCCGGCCCGGGGCGCGCGGCCGGCCCGGAACGCGGAAAGGCTCCGGAACGCACGGGCCCCGGGAACACACGGGCCTGGGGACGCGGGGGAGCCCCGGAACGCACGGAGGCCACCCCGGCGGGGGTGGCCTCCTGGTAGCGCGGTCCCGACTACAGCGGGCGGCGCTCCAGCTTCTGGCCCTCCTCGTCGAGCGGGCCGAACGGCGGGATCTGCTGCGCCTTGGCGAGCGAGCGGGCCGAGTCGTGGTCGGCCAGACCGGCCCACTCCAGCACCTTGGCGGTCGCCTCGGCCGACTCCGCGGCCGGCAGCTTGCCGATGTTGGAGCCGTGGTTGCCGCCCGGCACGGTGTAGACGTAGCTGTCCTCGCTGCCCCGGCCGAGCTTGAACGGCTTGGCGCCCCACGGGTCGTTGCCGCCGTAGACGAACATGATCCGCTCGGCGTCGCGCTTCACCCAGCGGTCGATGTCACGCATCGCGTACGGGTTGAAGGTGGTCGGGATCTCCTTCGGCACGTAGGAGCGAGCCGAGTAGAGCTCCTTGTAGTCGTAGTGCAGCTGGTCCTTCAGGTACGAGACGTCGAAGAACGGCGCACCCAGCTCGGTGGCGGCCTGGTAGTAGTAGGCGGTGTACTTCGCCAGCGACTGGTCGCTGTTGCCGGTGATGCCGGACTGCGCGTCGAACCAGGCGTACAGCTCGTCGTCGGTCGCGGTCGCGGCGGCCGGGACCTTCGCACAGTCCGCCTCGGTGCTGTACTGCCAGAACGCCCAGACCACGTCGAGGACACCCGCCTCGTAGGCCCGGTCCGGCGTGCCCAGGGTGTTGAACGTCGAGCCCGCGGTCTTGTTGTCCGCCACGTAGCGCGCCTCCAGGCGGTCGCGGCGCACCAGCAGCTCCCGCTGCGCCGCGTTCAGCGCCGCCCGGCACTCCGCGGTGCCGACCGTGCGGAAGAACTGGGTGTAGGCGGCGTAGTCGTTGACGTCGGTGTTGTTCGGCGCCACGTACGCGACCGTGCCCGCCATGTCGTCCGGGTAGAAACGGCGGTAGTAGGTGGAGGACATGCCGCCCTTGCTGGCGCCGGTGGAGATCCACTCCTGCTGGTAGATCCGCTTGAGCGCGGTCACCAGCCGGTGCGAGTCGGCGGCCTGCTGGCGGATGCCGGCCTTGGTCCAGTCCGCCGGCTCGGGGCGCGAGGGCGTGAAGAAGCGGTACTCGATCGACACCTGGTTGCCGTCCACCAGTCGCGCCGGCTCGGTGCGGGACGGCGTGGTGCCCAGCGTGTAGCCGTTGGTGTAGAAGACGGTCGGGCGGTCGTACCCGCGGTGCAGCAGGCTGAAGCGCTGCTGGAAGGTGCCCAGCCAGGGCCGCGCGTGGTCGATCGGCTGGGTGTAGGTGGCCAGGAAGTACCGGTGGCCGGTGGTGGTGGGCTTCTCCTCGGTGACGGTCACCCCGGGGATCGCCGCGAGGCGGTCCTTGATGTCCGCGTTCGGGTCGTCGGCGGGGCTCCGACCGGCGGCGGCATCGGCCGCCCCGACGCCCTGCGCACCGGCGGCCATCGCCGGGGCGGACAGGCCGCCGAACGCGAGCAGCGGTATCAGCAGGGCGGAAACCAGCAGCCTTCGCACTGTGGTGGTCATCAACTCTCCATCTGGTCAACGGACATGACTGCTGCCTTGTCGGCACAACTCTGCGGTGCGGGTGGTGCGACGGCCGCCTGGTAGACGGCCGAATGGGCCACCCGCCGATCGCGGGTGGCCCATCGGGAACGGATGCTGGTCAGTGGGGTCACCCCGGGCCCGTGACGGGCGGCCCACCGGTCACGGGCGGGGCAGGGTGCAGCCGGGCAGGGTGAGGTCGAAGCGGTTGCCGGCGGCGAAGCAGGCGGGGATCCCGTAGGTCTCCTGGGCGTAGCCGATGCCCTGGTGCACCGTCACCCGGCCGCTCTGGTCGACCTCGCAGGGGTTGTCCAGGGTGCAGGACTCGCCGCTCTCGTTGATCGTGTTGTTGACGGCGACCACCTGGCCGGTGTTCGCGTCGACCACCGGCGAGCCGGAGGTACCACCGATCACGTTGCACCCGGAGGTGTAGCGCACCGAGTCCTTGAAGACCCAGTCGGCCTCGTGCAGCCGGTAGGCGAAGCCGTCGATCGAGCAGGAGTAGATCTTCTTCCAGTACCCGGAGACGACCTTGATCGAGGCGCCCTGGGTGGGGTGGGCGGCCGAGATCGTCAGCGGGGCGATCCCGTAGCGGGACTGGATCGAGGAGTAGCTGGTGTTCAACTGGTAGATCGACACGTCGGTGTCGGTCATCGCCCCGTAGACCACCTTGGTCGCGCGCAGGGTCGCGAGCCGGCCGCCGGTGGAGCTGAGCAGGGTGAAGGTCCGGCTGGAGGACTGGTTGAGGACCACTTGGCCGGGGCCGGGCATCCCGGACTCCAGGCAGTGCCCGTTGGACAGGACGAGGGCCGGGTCACTCGCGGCCGAGCCGGGCATCCGGACCAGCGAGCCGGAGCAGTTGCTGAGCGCCACCGTCCCGGCGAAGGTCACGGCGGCGAGGGGGGCGGCCTTGGTGTCCACCGCGGCGGCGTCCGCCCCGGACGCGGCGGCGGTGTCGGCGGCGACGGAGGCGGGGGCCTCCGGGGTCGCGGCCTGGGCGGGGAGGGCTCCGGCGAGGGCGGTCGTCCCGGCGACCAGGAGCGCGGCGAGCATGCCTATGAGCGGCTTCTTCATGAGAGACCTCTCGGTGTGGGGGTCCACCAAAGCTGTCGCGGACATGACTCACTGTCAAGAGTCAAGACCACCCCAAGAGGTCACTCCGGCCGCAATGGCCAGTTCCCGCCCTCAGCGCGCCAGGGGAGCCGTCAACTCCCCTGCCAGTGACGCCGACCGACGCTGATCAGGCGCAGCTGCAGGCGCGCGGTGGCGGCGATCCGCTGCGCCCTGGTCGGATCGGCCTCCACGGCCTCCAGCAGGGCCGAAGCCGTCGACACCATGTGATCCACGTACAACTCGGCGAGCATCCCCAGGTCCCGCCCGCTCCACCCGCGCGAGACCGGCTGGAGCGCCAGCGCCTCCCCCACCTCGGCGGCGAACCGCCCGAGTTCCGCATCGATCGCCTCGCGCACCCGCCGGACCCCGCCGTGCCGCTCGCGCGCCAGGAAGCGGACATGCGCCCGGTGATCCATGACGTGCCGCTCGATGACGTCCACCGCACGGTCGATCAGCTCCTCGGCGCCGCCCGCCTCGGCGAGCACCGACCTGATCATCACGTGCAGGCTCGCCAGCGACTCCTCGACCAGCGCCACCCCGAGCGCGGCGAGGTCCGGGAAGTGCCGGTAGAAGGCGGCCGGGGACAGTCCGGCCTCCCGGGTGACCTCGCGCACGCCGAGGCTGGCGAGGTTCTGATCGGCCAGCAGGTGCAGACCCGCGTCCAGCAACGCGCGCCGACTCTGCTGCTTCTGGGCCTGTCTGGCCCCAACGATGTGACTCACGCCATTCAGTAAACAAGTGTTTGCCGAAATTGGCCAGTCGGCGTAGAGTGACACCGAAGTCAGTGAACACTTGTCAACCGAAACTCGGATGACACCGCACCGGCCGGAGGGGCCAGCCATGATCCTGTTCTCTGCCCTGGTCGCCATGGGCGTCCTGATCGGCGCCGCCGCACACACCTCGCTCCCCGTCTTCCTCACGGCCTCGGCCGCCATCGCCGCCTGGCTGCTCGCCTTCGGCGCCCGCGAGGGCATCGCCCGCCTCCGGCAGCGCTGACCCGGCCGCTCCGACTCACCAGAGAGGACCCGCCACCGCCATGAGCACCGTCACCGAACACCGCGGCACCGCCACCGAGCACCGCGGCACCGCCACCGACCGCGCCGGCGCCGAGGCCGACAACCTGGCCGTCGCCTCCTTCCTCCTCGGCCTGCCCGGCCTGCTGATCTTCAACATCGCCCTGGGGCCGCTCGCCATCGTCCTCGCCACGCTGGCCCTGGTCCGCGGCACCCGGCGCCGCGGCCGCGCCCTCCTCGGCCTGGCCCTCGGCATCGCCTCGCTGGCGATCCTGACCGTCACCACCGTCTCCGCCCACGGCGTGCTCATGGACTTCGGCAGCTGAACCGCCGACGCCGGCCGCTCGAACGCGCGATCCCGCCAACCCGCCCCACAGCCCCCATCCGCCACGTACTGTGGCGACATCGGCAGGGTGAGCACAGGGGGCAGGAGTGACGACCGAACACCGCGGCGACGCGTCGACGGAGCCGACCGGAGCGGGCGGGCGGCTGCTCGCCGTGAGCGACCTCCACATCTCCTACCAGGAGAACCGGGACCTGGTGGAGAAGCTCCAGCCCACCTCCCCCGACGACTGGCTGCTCGTCGCCGGGGACGTCGCCGAGCTGACCACCAGCATCGAGTGGGCGCTCGGCCTGCTCGCCGAACGCTTCGCCCGGGTGATCTGGGCCCCCGGCAACCACGAACTGTGGACCCACCCCGAGGACCCGGTGACGCTCCGCGGTGTCGCCCGCTACGAGCACCTCGTCGAACTCTGCCGGAACCTCGGCGTGGTGACTCCCGAGGACCCGTACCCGCTCTGGCAGGGCGCGGGCGGCCCGGTCCGGATCGCCCCGCTCTTCCTGCTGTACGACTACTCCTTCCGGGCGCCGGGGACGACCACCAAGGAGGAGTCCCTCGCGGCCGCCTACGAGAGCGGCATCGTCTGCGCCGACGAGCGGATGCTCCACCCGGACCCGTTCCCCGACCTCGACTCCTGGTGCCGCGAGCGGGTCCGGCTGACCGAGCAGCGGCTCGCCGCCTGTGACCCGGACGTACCGCTCGTGCTGGTCAACCACTATCCGCTGGTCCGCCACCCCACCGAGATCCTCTGGTACCCCGAGTTCGCCCAGTGGTGCGGCACCGAGCTGACGGCCGATTGGCACCGCCGCTTCAACACCGCGGCGATGATCTACGGCCACCTGCACATCCCCCGCAAGACCAGCTACGACGGCGTCCCCTTCGAGGAGGTCTCGCTCGGCTACCCGCGGGAGTGGCGCCGCCGCGGACTGCCGGACCCGCTGCTGCGGGAGGTGTTCCCGCGGTAGGCCCGGGGAGCACCGGGCCCGGGGGGGTACGGCGGCACGGGGGGTACGGCGGCACGGGGGCACGCTCCCTCTCCTCGTCCGCTCACGACTCCGCCTCCTTCCGTCGTTGGTTCGGCCCGCCGACCGTTCTCCGCCCTGGCCCCTGCCGTCACTCCGTGGCGATCGCCCGAAGGACGTCCAGCCGTGCCGCCCGCCCCGCCGGGCGGAGGCCGGCCACCGCGCCGGCGAGCAGCCCGGCCGCCAGCACCACCGCGAGCTGCCCCGGCGGTATCGCGAAGGAGCTCGTCCCCGCGCGGTCCGCGGCCCGGACCAGCGCCCAGCCGAGGAAGGCCCCCAGCCCGAGCCCGCCGACCGTCCCGAAGGCGGCCACCAGCACCGACTCCCAGCGCACCATGCCGCGCAGTTGCGCCCTGGTCTGGCCGACGGCCCGCAGCAACCCGAGCTCCCTGGTCCGCTCGTGCACCGCCAGCGTCAGCGTGTTGGCGATGCCCAGCAGCGCGATCAGCACCG
This sequence comes from Kitasatospora sp. NPDC051702, assembly GCF_040681575.1. Classification (NCBI taxonomy): domain Bacteria; kingdom Bacillati; phylum Actinomycetota; class Actinomycetes; order Kitasatosporales; family Streptomycetaceae; genus Kitasatospora; species Kitasatospora sp. NPDC051702. The sequence goes on along the minus strand of NZ_JBFAZB010000058.1, from coordinate 24,266 downwards.
CCAGCGCCAGCAGCGCGTAGACCACCGACAGCATCATGTCGACGCCGGAGGCCGCGCTCTTCGCGTAGCCGTCGCGGTCCTGCACCTGCGGACTGCCGAACGGGACCAGTGCCTTCTCCAACGCCGCCTTGCCTGTGGCGGTGGAGACGCCGTCGCGCAGGCCGACCGCGACCATGGTGTCCGCGTCCTGCCCCCGGTGCGGGGCCCAGGCCTGGCGGGTCACCAGGTAGTCACCGGCCAGCCCGCCGCCCTCGTAGAGTGCGCGGATCGTGAACGGACCGCTGCTGCCGTCGGTGAAGCCCACGGTGACGGACTGTCCGAGCTGCCAGCCGTGCTGCCGCGCCTCGCTGCGGGAGACCGCCAGGCCGTCCGTGCCGAGCCCGTCCAGCGAGCCGTCGACCCGGCCGAGGTCGACGATCCCCGGCAGCCTGGCCGGATCGGTGACGTCCAGCGCCCGCCCGTGCCCGTCGATCCGGGCGACGCCCCGGCCGAGCCCGACCGCCTGCCGGACTTCGGGCAGCCCGGCCAGCGCGTCCGCCACCTTCGGGCTGATCCCGCTGCCGCCGGCCCCGAACGAGGGGCTGGTGACGGCCAGATCTCCCGCGAAGGACTTGCTCACCGTGGAGTCCAGGGTGGCCTTGATCGATGCGCCGAAGACGGTGAACAGCGTCACCACCGCGACCCCGATCATCAGCGCGCTCGCCGTCGCCGCCGTCCGGCGCGGGTTGCGCGCCGCGTTGCGCCGGGCCAGCAGGCCGGAGACCCCGCGCAGCCGGGGCAGTGGCGCGCCCAGCGTCCGGACCGCGAACGCCGCCGCGACCGGGCCGAGCACCACCACGCCCGCGAGCACCGCCAGCGCCCCGCCCGCCGTCAGGGCCACCGACGGGCCGTCGGTGGCGCCGAGGACGGCGACCGGCACTCCGCCGGCCAGCAGCAGACCGCCGGCCAGCACCCGGACGGTGCCGGAACGCCCCTGTCCGGCCCGGTCGACGCCCGTCTCCCGCAGCGCCGCCAGCGGTGCCGTCCGCCCGGCCCGGACCGCGGGCAGCAGCGCCGAGCCCACCGCGACCAGCGTCCCGACCAGCAACGGGAGCACGATCGCCGCCGCACCGATCACCATGCCGCCGGTCGGCAGGGCGAAGCCGAGGGTGGAGAACAGTGCCTTGAGGCCGGTGGCCACGCCGATCCCGCCCAGCAGGCCGCCGAGCGAGGCCAGCAGGCCGACCGCCGAGGCCTCCGCGAGCGTCGCGCCGAGCACCTGACCGCGCACCGCGCCGAGCGCCCGCAGCAGCGCGTTCTCCCTGGTGCGCTGGGCGACCACGATGGCGAAGGTGTTGTGGATGGTGAACGTGGCGACCAGCAGCGCGATCCCGGCGAAGACCAGCAGCAGGGTGGTGAACATGCTCAGGAACCGCCCGGACAGCAGCTGGGTGCTCTCCTGGGTGGCCGCCGTTCCCGTGATGGCCTGGACGCCCGCCGGGAGCCGCGGGGTGATCCGGTCGACCAGCTCCCGCTGGCCGACCCCGGCCGCCGCGCGGACCTGGATCGAACTGGCCTGCCCGGCGCCCTTCGGAGTGAGGTGGTGCTCGGCGTCCGCGAAGGTCATGGCGGTGAAGGTGCTCGGGCCCATGCCGTCCGCGCTCGCCCCGAAGGTGGCGATGCCGACGACGGTGACCGGGACCGGGTCGGGGGTGCGCAGCACGGTGGTGGAGCCGATGTGCAGCCCGCCCGACCGCGCCGCTCCCCGGTTGACCACGACCTCCCCCGGCGCCGCCGGTGCCCGGCCCTCGGCGAGCCGGTACGGGTTGAGCCGGCCGTCGGTGAGCCAGTTGCCCGCCAGGGTCGGGGGCCCCTGACCGCCGATCGGCCTGCCGTCGGAGCCGACCAGTTGGCCCGCGCCCTGGACGGACGGCTCTGCGGCGGCCACCCCGGGGACGGTGCGCAGCCCGTCGGCGAGCGCGGCGTCCACCGGGGCCCGCACCCCGCCGGCGGTGCCCGGGGAGTCCAGCACGTCGGCGCTGCGGACCACCACGTCGGTGCCCGCGTTGGCGTCGGCGAAGAGGGTGTCGAAGTTGGCCCGGAGGGTGTCCCCCAGCACCATGGTGCCGGTCAGGAAGCTGACCCCGAGCAGGATGGACAGGAAGGTGCCGGCCAGCCGCCGCTTGTGGGCGCGCAGTGAGCGCAGGCTGAGCCGGAAGGTGACCGCGGACGTCATGACCGCCCCCGTTCGAAGGCCTTCATCCGGTCCAGCACCGCCGCGGCGCTGGGGCGCTCCATCCGGTCCACCAGCCGCCCGTCGGCGAGGAAGAGCGCCTCGTCGGCGTGGCCGGCAGCCGTCGGGTCGTGGGTGACCATGACCACCGACTGCCCCATCTCGTCCACCGCGCGGCGCAGCAGGCCGAGCACCTCGCCGCCCGAGCGGGAGTCGAGGTTGCCGGTGGGCTCGTCGGCGAAGACCACCTGCGGCCGCCCGGCCAGTGCCCGGGCCACCGCGACCCGCTGCTGCTGGCCGCCGGAGAGCTCGCCGGGCCGGTGGTGCAGCCGGTCTCCGAGGCCGACGACGTCGATCAGCGCCGTCAGCCAGTCCTCGTCGGGGGCCGCCCCGGCGAGGTCGAGCGGCAGGGTGACGTTCTCCAGGACGGTGAGCGTGGGCACCAGGTTGAAGGCCTGGAAGACGAAGCCGACCCGCTCGCGGCGCAGCAGGGTGAGCCGCCGGTCGTTCAGGGGGCCGAGCTCGGTCTCGCCGATCCAGGCGCGGCCCGAGCTGAGGGTGTCCAGCCCGGCCGCACAGTGCATCAGGGTGGACTTGCCCGAGCCGGAGGGCCCCATGATCGCGGTGAAGCGCCCGGCCGGGAACTCCACCGTCACGTGGTCCAGCGCACGGACCTCGGTGCCGCCGACGCCGTAGACCTTGACGGCGTCGGCGACCCGGGCGGCGGTGCCCCGGACGAGGTCGAGGGTCGTCACTTCCCGGCACCCCCTCGGGACTGGTCGCGCGGCGACTCGGTGAGCACGGCCCGCTTGGCCCGGTACTCCTCGGCGTCGATGTCGCCCTCGGCGTAGCGGCGGCCCAGGACGGCCATCGGGTGGTCCGCCCCGGCCCCGGGCCCGCAGCCGCGCCGCCAGAACGTCCGGCGCAGCACCGTGATCACCAGGACCACCACGGCGATCCAGACCAGGGGGACCAGCAGGATCCAGGGTCCGGGACCGTGACCGTCCCAGTCGGCCAGCAGCGTGTACATGGCGGTTCATCTCCTCGGCGGTTGCCTCCAGGACCCCGGGCGGTTCCCGAGGTGACTAGAGCGTGCCGCGGAGCCCTCTCATCACGCGTCCTACCAGCAGCGACAGTTGCGGTACTCCCGGGAGAGTACGGACGGCTCCCGACACGCCGGGCCGGGAGTACCGGACCCTTGCGCACCGCCACTCGGCCCGGTCGCCACTCGTCCCTGCCACCGCTCGGACCCACCGGCCCTCGGACTCACCGGCCCTCGGACCCACCGCCGATCGGCCCGGCTGCCCGCGTCCCTACCGCCGCTCAGCCCAGCCAGCCCGGCCGCACCAGCCCCGACTCGTAGGCCAGCACCACCAGTTGCGCCCGGTCCCGGGCGCCGAGCTTCAGCATCGTCCGGCTCACGTGCGTCTTGGCCGTCAACGGGCTCACCACCAGCCGCCGGGCGATCTCGTCGTTGGACAGCCCCATCCCGACCAGCGCCAGCACCTCCCGCTCCCGCTCGGTCAGCGCGGAGACGTCCGTGAGCCCCGCCGGCGCCGCCCCGGGCCCCTTCGAGCGGGCCGCGAACTCGCCGATCAGCCGCCGCGTCACCCCCGGCGACAGCAGCGCGTCCCCCGCCACCGCGACGCGGATCGCCCGCAGCAGCTCGGCCGGGTCGGTGTCCTTGACGAGGAAGCCCGCCGCCCCCGAACGCAGCGCCTCGAAGACGTACTCGTCCAGCTCGAAGGTGGTCAGCACGACCACCCGTACGGAGGACAGCGCCTCGTCCCCGGCGATCCGCCGGGTCGCCTCCAGGCCGTCCATCCGCGGCATCCGGACGTCCATCAGCACGACGTCCGGCAGGAGTTCGCGGGCCAGCCGGACCGCCGCCTCGCCGTCGTCCGCCTCGCCGACCACCGTGAGGTCGTCCTCCAGGTCGAGCAGGGCGCGGAACCCGGCCCGGACCAGCAGTTGGTCATCCGCCAGCAGTACCCGAATCACTCACTCTCCGCCTTCGGTGTCGGCAGCTCCGCCCTGACCCGGAAGCCGCCGCCGGGCAGCGGCCCCGCCGTGATGGTGCCACCGAACGCGCCGGCCCGTTCGCGCATCCCCGCCAGTCCGCTGCCCGAACCGCCCGCGTCGCCCAGCACGGCCGGGCCCGGGTCCTCGACCAGGACCACCAGCACCGCCGGATCCCGCCAGTCCAGGACCACGACGGCCTGCCGGGCCACCGAGTGCCGGATCACGTTGGTCAGCGCCTCCTGGACGATCCGGAAGGCGGTGAGGTCGACGGCGGCGGACAGCGCCCGCCGGTCACCGTCCTCGTGCACCTCGACGGCCAGGCCCACCCGGTCGGCCTGGTCGGTGAGTTCGTCCAGCCGGTCCAGCCCGGGCGCCGGTCCGCGCGGCGCCGCACCGGGCCCGCGCAGCGTCGCGAGGACCTGGCGGACCTCCCCCAGCGCCTCCTTGCTGGTCGACTTGATGGTGACCAGCGCGGTGCGGGCCTGCTCCGGCCGGCGGTCCAGCAGCGCGAGCGCGACCCCCGCCTGGACGTTGATCAGCGACAGGCTGTGCGCCAGGATGTCGTGCAGCTCCCGGGCCATCCTCAGCCGCTCCTCGTTCGCCCGGCGCTGCTCCAACTGCTGCCGGTAGGCCTGGTGCGCGGCGATCCGCTCCCGCCGGAACCGGACCAGCTCGGCGCCCACCGCGACCAGCAACAGCCAGGCCAGCAGGCCGAGTTCCTCCTGCCAGGCGACACCGGACGACGCCGTGCGCTGCCAGTCCTCCGGGAGCACGAAGGTGACCAGCACGTGCACCAGGTACACACCGGCCAGACCCGCCCAGGCCGCCCGGCGGTGCCCGGCGCCGATCGCCGCGCAGCAGGCGATCAGCCAGCTCAGGAACACCGGCCCGTACGGGTACCCGGCGCCCAGGTAGACCGCCGTGACCACCGAGGTGCCGAGCACCGCCGCGACCGGCCGGCGGCAGCGCAGCACCAGCAGCGCCGGGCCGACCAGCAGCAGGAAGTAGCCCAGCCCGTCCAGCGGGACCCGGCCGGGCTGGTTCCGGGCGGCGAACGTCGACCCGACCACCTGGATCAGCGCGGCCGCGGCCGCCAGCCCGAGCGGCCAGCCCGCCTTGGCCGCCCGCACCCACGGCGGGCGCCACGGCTCGGGCGGCCCGGGCGGCTCGGACGGCGGCCGGGGCGGCTCGGACGGCGGCCCGGCCGATCCGAGCGGCTGCGGCGGCCCGGGCGGCTCCGGTGCCCCCGGCCCGACCGGGGGGTCCTCCGACGGCGGGGGCGTGCGCGGCATCATGCCCGGAAGGCTAGACCCGCGCCGCCTCCCCACGCGTCCTCCACCAGTGGCGTTCGGGCGTACTCCCACGGGAGTACGCCCGAACCCGCCCGCGGGCACGCCGACCTGCCGGTCTGCCCGCCTGCCTGCCCTGTCTGCCTCTCTGCCCGCCGGCCCGACCGCGCGCGGCCCGACCCGCTCGCCGGGCCCCCGGTCACCCTGCCGCCGGCGCTCCCTGCTCCGCCACCGCGACGTCCGGGGACACCTCCGGCCGCGCCAGGGTGACCACCAGCTCGCCGTCGCCCACGTCCGCGATCAACGTGTCCCCCTCCCGCACCGTGCCGTCCAGCAGCAGGTTCGACACCCGGTTGTCCAGCTCCGACTGGATCGTCCGACGCAGCGGCCGGGCCCCGAACTCGGGCTGGTAACCACGGTTGACCAGCCACTCCTTGGCCGCCTCGGTGACCTCCAGCCGCACGTCCTGCGCCCTGAGCCGGCGCCGGCTGCGCTCCAGCAGCAGGTCGACCACCGACAGCAGGTCCTTCCGGGTGAGCGCGTGGAAGACGATCACCTCGTCGATCCGGTTCAGGAACTCCGGCCTGAACTGCTGGCGCAGGTCGCGCATCAGGTCGTCCCGCAGCGCCTGGTCGGGTGCCCCGCTCCGGGCGTCCACCGCTCCGGCGCGCTCGAGGATCCGCTGCGACCCGATGTTGCTGGTCATGATCACCACGGTGTTCCGGAAGTCGACCGTACGCCCCTGGGAGTCGGTCAGCCGCCCGTCGTCCAGCACCTGGAGCAGCAGGTTGAAGACGTCCGGGTGCGCCTTCTCCACCTCGTCGAAGAGCAGCACGCTGTACGGCTTGCGGCGCACGGCCTCGGTCAGCTGCCCCGCCTCGTCGTAGCCGACGTACCCGGGCGGGGAACCCACCAGCCGGGAGACGGTGTGCTTCTCCTGGAACTCGCTCATGTCGAAGCGGATCATCCGGTCCGGGTCCCCGAAGAGCAGCGCCGCCAGAGCCTTCGCCAGCTCGGTCTTGCCGACGCCGGTCGGCCCGAGGAAGAGGAACGAGCCGGTCGGCCGCTCCGGGTCGCCCATCCCGGCCCGGCCGCGGCGCACCGCCTGGGCCACCGCCGTGACCGCCTCGTGCTGGCCGACCACCCGCTCGTGCAGGTGCTCCTCCAGTTTGAGCAGCCGCTCCCGCTCCGTCGCGTTCAGCTCCGCCACCGGGATCCCGGTCCGGGACGACAGCACCTGGGCGATGTCGTCCGCGGTGACCTCCACGACCTCCTCGCGGGACTCCCCGACCGCCGCCAGCTCGTCCTCGGTCTGCCGCAGCTCCGTCTTCAGGTTGGCGGCCCGCACGAACTCCTCGTCCGCGACGGCCTCCTCCAGTTCCCGCTTCAGCTTGGTGATCCGGTCCTGCACCCCGGTCGCCGCGGTCGACCCGCTCAGGCTGCGCAGCCGCACCCGCGCACCCGCCTGGTCCAGCAGGTCGATCGCCTTGTCCGGCAGGAAGCGGTCACTGACGTACCGGTCGGAGAGCGACGCCGCCGCGTCCAGCGCCGCGTCGGTGAACCGCACCTGGTGGTGCGCCTCGTAGGCGTCCCGCAGCCCCTGCAGGATCTCGACGGTCTCCTCGACGCTCGGCTCGGGCACCAGCACCGGCTGGAACCGCCGCTCCAACGCCGCGTCCTTCTCCACGTACCGGCGGTACTCGTCCAGCGTCGTCGCCCCGACCACGCTCAACTCACCGCGTGCCAGGGCCGGTTTGAGGATGTTGCCGGCGTCCATCGAGCCCTCGCCGCCGCCCCCGGCACCGACCACCGTGTGCAGCTCGTCCAGGAAGAGGATCACGCTCTTCTCCGCCGCCGTGACCTCGTCGATCACGCTCTTCAGCCGCTCCTCGAACTCCCCCCGGTACTTGGACCCGGCCACCAGGGCGGTCAGGTCCAGGGTGACCACCCGCTTCTCGCGCAGGCTCTGCGGCACGTCCCCGGAGACGATCCGCTGCGCCAGCCCCTCCACGATCGCGGTCTTGCCGACCCCCGGCTCCCCGATCAGCACCGGGTTGTTCTTGGTCCGCCGGGAGAGGATCTCGACGGTCTGCTCGATCTCCTCGGCCCGCCCCACCACCGGGTCCAGCCGCCCCGCGCGCGCCGCCTCGGTGAGGTCCCGGCCGTACTCGTCCAGCGTCGGGGTCTCGCTCGGGTGCGCGCCCGTGCTGCTGCGCTCACCACCCACCCCGCGCCCGTCCAGCACCGTCTTCAGCGCCTCCTGCGAGGGCGCCGCGTTGCGCAGCGCCGTCCCCGCACCGGAGCGCTCCTGGTCCAGCAGCGCGCCCAGGATGTGCTCCGGACCGATGTACGAGGCCCCGGCCGCCTGCGACCGGGCGTGCGCGGCCAGCAGCGCCCGCTTCGCCGCCGGGGTCAGCGCCGGCCGCCCCTCCGCCCCGGACACGTCCCCGGGCAACCCCCGCGACCCGCTACCGGACGTGTTCCCGGACGGCAGCGACTGCTCGAGGTCACCGCGCAACCGGTCCGGATCGATCCCCGCCCGCGCCAGCATCCGGCGCGACGGCTCCGCCCGGGTGGCCGCCCAGGCCAGGTGCGCCGTGTCGAGGTCGCTGCTCCCGTCCTCCGCCGCCCGCTGCGCCGCCAGCGCCAGCAGCTCCTGCGAGGACTCGCTCAGCAGCCGCCCGATCGGCACCCGCTGCACGGCGGGCGGGGAGGCCACCGGACTCATCCCGAAGAACCGGCTGAGCAGATCGGAGAACGGATCGCTCGATCCGAACGGGGGCATGGTCACGGCACTTCACCTCTCCCAAGCGGTCTGCAGCCACACAAACACAGCCCGCACCACCCCGCCTCCCGAACGAACCCGCCCGGTCCCACCCCCCCCAACACGCTCCACCACCCCACCCCCGCGGGGCACCCATCGGCCCCCGCCCCGACCAGCCTCCGGCCAGGCGCGCCGGCCAGTGAGGTACCCCGCTCGGCACCGGTCGGTGTCACAGGGGTGCTCTACCGTTCCCCCATGGAGATCGGTGGCATCACGCGCTCAGGCATCCTGCAAGCGATCGCAGAACACGACCGGCTCGGGGAGGAGCTCTTCCGCGTCACCTACGGATACCGTGCGGTCTCGGCCCATCTACTCGTCCACGAGGGCCGGCACTACGACTCCAAGGCCATCGCCGGAGTGGCCCACCTCTTCGACGGCGGCGAGGCGCTCAAGCAGGGCCAGTTCAGCGGCGGGCCGACGCAGGCCCTGAACTGGTTGGAGCGCGAGGGCTTCGCGCTGACCAAGCCGCCCAGGACGTTCGTCCGTCGCGTCGGGAGCCTCCGGCCGGCCATGCGCAAGAACGGACCGGCTCCGCACCGCCCGCTCCTGGTCCTGTGGGCCATCGGCCAGGCACTCGCCGGCGCCCCCCGTGAGCGCTCGTGGACGGAGACCCGCGCCGCGATCGCCCCGCTCCTGGAGAAGTACGGCGAGGTCAGGAACGGCGCACAGGCCGCCCACTTCCCGTTCGCCGCCCTCGTCGGCGACGACCTGTGGGAGATCGAACCGACCGGATCAGGCGACGCGGCCGACCAGGCCAAGCCCCGCCGCCCGACCCTCGACGTGCTCAACCGGTTCAACCCCAAAGCGGGCTTCCCGGAAGCGGACCACCAACTGATCCAGGCACAGCCCGAAGTGGCCGCGGAAGCCGCCGCAGGGCTCATCCTGCGGTACTTCTACCCGCTGCCGGACGACTTCCTGGCCGACCTCGGCCTGCGAGACCTCCTCACCAACCGGTGGGCGGACGCCCTGCGCCCGCTCATCGGGGAGAGGTTCGAGAAGCGCGAAGCCATCTGGCACTCCTACGGAGGAGAGCGGATGGCCGGCATCGGCAGCCTCGGCGACGGGATCCTCAGCACCTTCTCCAAGGACAAGGGCCCCTACGACGACGGCCGCCTCGCCGATTCCGACTGGATCGCTTACGTCGGCGACGGCCTGAAGGGCGATCAACGCCTCGTCGACGGGAACAAGGCCCTGGCCGAGCACCAGGCCGCCCAACGCCCGCTCCGCTACTGGCACAAGCCCCTCGAAGGCGACTTCACCTTCGAGACGTGGGCCGTCGTCGTCCAGCGCCGCCTGCGCTGGGGGCAGGGAACGGACAAGGAATGGCGCCGCGAATTCATATGGATCCTCGCGCCCGTGCCCTCCCCCCTGCGCGAAACGTGGCCGCACGACGTCGAGGAAGCACTGGCGAACGACACCGGGGAGCTCTACGACGAGACCACGGAGTACCAACCCGGAGACATCGACTCGACCGCCCGGCACACCACGGAGAGCGATGCCGAGGCGTACCGCCGCCTGACCGAGGCCGCGGAGCACCACCGCGCCCGGCGGAAGGAGGCCAAGCGCCCCACCAAGGTCGATCGCCACGTGCGCAGCACCAGCGCCCGAGCCGCTGTGATCCGTCGCAGCGGCGGCCGCTGCGAGAACGCCCGCTGCGCCGGTCACCCGACCGAACTCACCACGGCCGGTGAACCGATCCTCCAGGTGGACCACGTCCACGACCTGAGCAAGGGTGGCCCGGACGTACCGTGGAACATGATCGCGCTGTGCCCCAACTGCCACGCGCTCAAGACCTACGGACAACACCAGGAGAAGCTCCGCCGGGAGCTGAAGAAGACCGCCCAGCACCTCCACACCGCGGCCCTCGACAGCTCGACCACCTGAACACGGCCCACCGGCCCCACCCCGCCGGGGGGGGGGGGGGGGGCGGGGCCGCCGCCCCGCGCCCCCGCGCCGGCGCCCGGCGGGCGGAGGTCGGC
>NZ_JBFAZB010000058.1:0-13930 GCF_040681575.1 Kitasatospora sp. NPDC051702 | reverse complement strand
AATCCCCTTCCGGGGGACCGAACACGACCGAGGCCGGCCGCGCAGAGCGGCCGGCCGCCGTCAACTTGCAGACGCGGCTTGGCTGATCGTCTCCTTGCCAGGATCCGCCCCTGCATGCTGATCTCGAACCAAGGTCAGGGCGAAGGGGGCATGGTGGCGGAACTGACGGTCAACCCGTGGCGGCGAGCGGGCAAGGATCGGCTGTACGTCAACCTGCCTGGTCCCCGCGGTCAGGCTGTCGCCTGGCTGGACTGCCTGACGGGCGTGGTCACGGTCACCGATGCCGCCCATGAATCATCAGCGCTCGATCGGATCAGGGAATGGATTCGGACATGCGGCCGGTCGATCCCGCCGCTCAGCGTCGTCCACAAGCTCTCGGCGCCTCGCTCGGCTGCTGATGGATCGCGGCACGCAGCAGCTCGGCCTGCGGCACCACTCGTGCCCACACCACTCGTGCCCGCACCGCCCGTCTCCGCGCCACCCGTGCCCACACCAACCGTCGTTGCACAGCCCGTGCCCGCACCACCAGCCTTTGCACCGCCCGTGCCACCGCCGCCGGCGACGCTCCCCGCCCTACCACCGTTCACGGCTGCAGATGACCTCGCCTCGAACCGTCCCGGGCAAGGCGTCAAGGGGATGATCCGAGCCGACGAGAGCAAGCGGAAGTGGCTTGTGCGCGTAGCGGCCAAGCTCTCCGGGGACGACCTCACCCGCTCCGAGCTGAGCAAGGGACTGGACGGGGAGGAGCTGGTCGGCGGCCTCCTGGACGGGCTGAGAGCGCACGGCTGGTACGTGTTGCACGCCGTCCCGCTGCCGAGCGGTGCGGACATCGACCACGTGGTGATCGGGCCACCCGGGGTGTTCACGGTGAACACCAAGCACCACCCGGACGCCTCGGTCTGGGTCGGCGACAAACGGATCACGGTCAACCGCAACAGCTACCCGTACATCGAGAAGTCCAGCCTCGAAGCCAGCAGGACGGCCGAACTCCTGCACCGCTGGTGCGGCCTCGCCGTTCCGGTGCACCCGGTGATCGCCATCGTGGGCGCCCGGACGCTGACGCACAAGGGGAGGCCCGACGTCGACGTACTGGACGGCCGCCGGATAGCAGGAACCCTCGGCTCCCGACCTCCCCTGCTCGAACCGCACCGCGTGGCGACTGTCTTCGACGTCGCGCGCCGCCGAAGCGTCTGGGCTCAGTACGGTCGCCGCTCCGGTTGAGTCAGCAAGCCAGCGGCGCCCCGGGATGGCAACGGAACACCACCGCGACGATCAATGGCGCCCAACGTGCACACGGCACTCCTCCTCGCCCGCCACCGGTAGCGACCCCCGGTGGCCCCGGGTGATCACGCTCGCGAGACACTCCGATTCGCACATGCGTACTGCAAGCGCAGCAGAACGGAGCCCGACCGCGTGCCCGCCTCCGCCATACCCTCACCCCGGACCGAACAGCCTGCCGCCGCCTTCGCGGACTTGTCCGGGGTCGACCTCCACCTCGATGCGCTCTACCCCGGCGGTACGAGAGGCAACAGCTCGGACGACCCGATCAGCAGACTCGTTCCAGGTGTCGGCAACCGGGGCGGCTTCCGGCCTGCCGGCTCACCGAAGGAACGTTCCGTCCGGCTGACGGTCCTCTACACGACCGGGCGGCAGCCCGACTGGCCGGATGCTCTCGACACGCAGACCGGCGGCTTCACCTACTTCGGTGACAACCGGACCCCCGGCCACGAGATGCACAGCACTCCCCGCCGCGGGAACCTGCTGCTGCGCGACGTCTTCGCCGCCTCCCACGAGGGTCCTGACGCCCGCCGCCGCATACCGCCGTTCCTGCTCTTCGAGAAGGACGGCCCCACCGGCCGCGGCGTCCGTTTCCGCGGGCTTCTCGCACCCGGCGGCCCGGCCCTGACCTCAGACGACGAACTGGCCGCGATCTGGCGCACCACCAGCGGCCGACGCTTCCAGAACTACCGGGCGCGCTTCACCGTGCTCGACCAGGCCGTGATCCCGCGCGCCTGGATCCAGCACGTGCTGGACGGCGGTGACGTTCTGGAAGGCGGATGTCCAGAGGTCTGGCAGACCTGGGTCGAGACCCGTTCCTACACGGCACTCACCGCTCCCGCGACGACCGTGATCCGCAGTCAGGCCGAGCAACTACCGTCCGACCCGGAGTCCCAGGAGATCTTGGCGGCCGTCCGGGAGCACTTCCGCGGCCGGGAACACGACTTCGAGCCGTGCGCCGTGGAGCTCTGGCGCCTGCTCGCGCCGGCGACCGGGCAGGTCGAGGTCACCCGCCGGAGCCGCGACGGCGGCCGGGACGCCATCGGCCGGTACCACCTGGGCCCACCCGCGGACCGGATCGCCATCGACTTCGCACTCGAAGCCAAGTGCAAGTCTCCGAACCAATCGGTCGGGGTCAAGGAAGGCAGTCGGCTGATCTCCCGGCTCAGGCACCGGAACTTCGGGGTCCTCGTCACGACGTCGTTCTTCAACCGACAGATGCAGGAGGAGATCCGCGACGACCAACACCCCGTGGTCCTGATCTGCGGCCGCGACATCGTCGACCTCCTCCGCCAGCACGGCCACACGTCCAGGGCCGCCGTCGAGTCCTGGCTAACCCAACTCTTCCCCGCGCCGGCACCTAGCGCCCAGCCAACCAGGGACGAATAGAACCCCACAAACGATCAAGGGCCAGTTCGGGAGGATCCTGCCTCCGAACTGGCCCTTCGCACTGGTGGGCGCGGACGGTTTCGAACCGCCGACATCTGCTTTGTAAGAGCAGCGCTCTACCGCTGAGCTACGCGCCCCCGTCGTGGGCTGGTGGGCGCACGACGAGTGCCTAGGGTACCTGGTTCCGGGGGGTGGTGTGGTGCGGGGTGGTCGGGGGGTGGGACGGGTGGTGGGGGGTGCCGGTGGGGTGGGGCGATCGGGAAGAATGGGGGTGGATCAGAGGGTCGGAGCAGGGAGCGCGCAGTGACGGTGGCCGGCGGGAGCGGGCGGGGGCGGCGTCGGGCGGGAAGTGCGCTGGCCGACGCGCTGGTGTTGCCGGTGGTGCTGGCGGGTGCGCTGGGTGCGGTGGGGTTGGCCTCGGCCGGGAGCGGTGGCTGGTGGGGCCGGCGCGGTGGGGACGGTGTGCGGGCGGAGGCCAAGGCGGCCCGGGACGCCGCGCAGGAGGCGTTCTACGAGCTGGACTCGACGCAGCGCGAGGTGCAGCTGGCGGTGGAGACGGTCCGGGCGGGTGAGGACGAGGCGACGACCCGGCGGGCGCTGGCCGACCTGGAGGCGATCTCCGGCCGGGTGGACCAGGTCACCGTGAACTACCTGGGCGCCCTGGACGCGTACAACCTGGACGACGAGGCGCTGGACGCCGGTGCCGCGGCGCGGGCCCGGCGGCAGCTGGAGGACGTGAAGGGGCAGCTCGGGTCGGCCCGGGCGGAGCTGAACGACTTCCTGCAGCGGCTGCAGCCGGCCGTCGATCGGGCCGAGCAGCAGTTGATGCGGGTCGCCCCGGCGGTCGAGCAGGCGAAGCGGTCCCTGCTGGAGGCGAGCAACGCGCTGGACGCGGCGCGCGGGGCCGGCCTGCGGGCGGACGACCTGGCGGCCCGGCTGGCCGAACTGGCCCCGGAGTTGGGGCGGCTGAACGAGGGCCCGGCCCGGCACGGGGTGGCGGAGACGCTGCGTCGCGCGGACGGGGTGAAGCAGCGCGCGGAGGCGATCGCGGCGGATGCCGGGCAGTTGCCGGAGCGGGCCAGGGAGATCGACCGGCGGGTGGCCAGCCTGCGGACCCGGATCCAGGCGCTGGAGACGAAGGCGGAGACGGTCCAGCCGGCGCTGAGCGAGTTGCGCCGTCGGTTCAGCACGGCCTGCTGGCAGGACCTGCAGCGGGTGCCGGACCAGGTCGCGGAGACCGGCCGGGCGGCGGAGCGCAAGCTGGCGGAGGCCGCGCGGGCGCGGGACGAGCAGCGCTGGGCGGACGCGACGGGCGCGATCGGTACGGTGCGCGCGCTGCTGGACACGGCGGACGGTTCGGTGGTCGCGGTGAACGACCGGCTGCGGCAGTTGAACGAGGTGCAGCACGATCCGAGCCGCGAGGTCGAGCGGGCCCGCTTCGCGCTGCGTGACGCGCAACGGCTGGCGATGGCGGGCCGCAGCGCGCCGGACCCGCGGCACGCGGCGCCGCTGGACAAGGCGGTGGCGCGGCTGGACCGGGCGGTGGCCGTGCTGGAGGCGGCCGGCCGGCATCCCGACTACTGGCACTTCCTGACGGAGCTGGCGGGCGTGCGGGAGACCGCTGCCCGGGTGATCGACCTGATCCGCGGCGATCTCGGCGGTCACCGGTAGGACAAGGCGGTACGGCAAGGCGGCACGGCAAGGCGGTAGGACAAGGCAGCACGGGCAGGACGGCACGGCAGGACGGCACGGCGAGGCGGCAGGGGCAAGACCCGGAGGGGGAACCCGGGCGGAAGAGGAGCGGCCGGGCCGCTCCCGCGCAGGGCTCGGACAACGGGCCCGCCCCTGGGTACCCTGCGGGTATGCCACGCTACGACTTCCGCTGCCGCTCCTGCGGCGCCACCTTCGAGCTCCGTCGCCCGATGGCGCAGGCCAACGACCCCGCCGTCTGCCCGCAGGGCCACGAGGACACCGCGAAGCTGCTGTCCACCGTCGCCGTCACGGGCGCCGCTTCCGGCGGGGCCCCGCAGCAGGCCCCTTCCGGTGGTGGCGGGGGCTGCTGCGGCGGGGGGTGCTGCGGCTAGGACCCGAAGCCCTCCCGTTCACCACCACCCCCGGCCCCCGATCTCCCGGCCCGAGCGCTCAGCCCGCCACCGGGACGCCGCCGCGGACCCGGGTGAGGAAGCGCCGGACGATCTCCTCCCCCGCCGCCACCCCCACCTCGTCGAGGGCGGTGACGCCGGGGGCGGTCCAGCCGGAGTCGGCGAGTTCGCCGTGCCCGGGCCGCCAGGCGACGTCGGCGGCGAGCAGCAGGTCCGCATCGAGCAGTGAGTCGCCGGCGGCGAGGACGGTGGTCGCACCGGTGCGCCGGACGGCTTCGGCGAGGGCGGCGCTCTTGGTGAGCGGCGCCGGGACGGCGTACACCTTCCGCCCCTGGAGGGAGACCGTCCAGCCGCGTTCGGCGCACCAGCCGGTCAGCTCGTCGACCCAGCCCGCGGGCAGTTCGGCGCGTTCGACGACCAGGTAGGCGAAGAGCCCGTCGGCGGCGCGGCGCTTGTGGGTCCACTCCGGGGCCGCAGTCAGCGCGAGGTGGCGGACGACCTCGTCGAGCGGGGCGGAGCCGGCGGCGAGGCGCCCGGTGATCTCGGCGCGCCAGTCCTGGTCGGGCACGCCGTCGACGAGCAGCTGCCCGCCGTTGCTGCAGATCGCGTAGGCGGGGACCCAACCGGGCGTCGGGCCGGGCAGGTTGATCCGCTCGTACTGGGTGAGGGTGCGGGTGGTGGCGGGGACGAGGCAGGCCTCGCGGGCGAGGTCGACGAGCAGCGCGGCGGCCTGCTCCGTCATGAAGGAGAGCGCCTTGCCGTCGTGCACCTCGACGGAGAGCAGCCGCGGGGCGAGCCGGTCTGGCACGTCCAGGGCGAGGGCCCGGTTGGAGTAGATCAGCGTCCGGTCGAGGTCGCTGGCCACCAGCACCTCGGTCGCGACGTCGGTGTGCATCAGGACTCCTTCGTCAGAACGGCCCTACCGGAGGCTCCGGTCGCGCCTCGACTGTAGCGGGGGTGGATGAGGCCGACGCAGGTGTAGGGCAGGCCGTCGACCTCCTCGACCTCGACGCCGCGCTGGGCGGCGAGCAGCCGGACGTGGTCGAGGTCGGCGCCGGCACCGCGCCGGGCGAGCACGCGCCAGGGGACGCGGCGCAGCAGGACCCGGGTGGTCTCGCCGACGCCGGGCTTCACCAGGTTGACGTTGTCGATGCCGTACTCGCCGCTGATCCGCTCGACGGCGGCCCAGCCGGCCCAGTCGGGTGCGCGGTCGGGGTCGACGGCGAGCCGGTCGGCCGCGGCGACGGCTTCGGCGCGGACGGCGGCGAAGTGGTCGGCCACGGTGTCCAGGAAGGCGGCGGAGACGTCGGCGGTGCCGAGTTCGGCGTAGTGCTTGGCGCCGTGGAAGTCGTCCGGTCCGATCAGGCCGGGCCGCAGGACGGTGCGCGAGATCAGCCCGGAGACGGTGGAGTTGAGGCAGGCGGACGGGATCAGGAAGTCGTCCCGGGTGCCGTGGGTGCGCACGCAGCGGCCGGGGTCGGCGAGGACGGCGAGGTCCGGGTCGAAGCCGGTCCCGGCGAGGGCCTCGGCGAGTTCGCGGGTGATCGCGCCCTTGCCGGTCCAGCCGTCGACGAACACCACGTCGCCGGCCGGGTGGTGGGCGTCGAGGTAGCGCAGCGCGACCGGGTCGATGCCGCGGCCGCGGACGATCGAGACGGCGTAGTGCGGGGTGTCGACGCCGTGGGCGAAGGCGAGCCAGCGGCGGATCAGGATGCCGACGGGCGTGCCGGCCCGGGCCAGCGAGGCCAGCACCAGGCCGGGGCCGCGTTCGCGCAGCAGGGTCTCGGCGACGGTGCCGACGGCGAGCGCGATCCGGCGGGCGGAGCTGCGCAGCGCCTGGTGGAACAGCTCCTGGTACTCGGGGCTGGGCTGGTACTCGACCGGCAGCGACTCGGCGTAGTGGGCGCCGCCGTTCTGGACGGCCTCCTCCCGCTCTTCGGTGGGGGCTTCGAGCGGCACGTCGGAGAGGTCCTTGAGCAGCCAGGCGACCTCGTCGGGGCGGTAGGAGGAGAACGCCGGCCCTCGGAGGGGCGTCGGCAGCACCACGGGCGACGACGGGACCGGCGGGGCAGCCGGGCCGGACGCCGCAGCCGGCGCGGACGGGACAGCCGGGCCGGGCGCCACAGCCGGCACGGACGCCGCGACCAGGCCGGACGCCGCGCCCGGAACCGTCGGGCCACCCTGAACCGAGGAGGACGCCGGCCCCGCCGCAGACGGCCGGTGGGAGGGCAGCACCGCCAGCACCACCCGGTCGGTGACCTGCCGCAGCTGCCCGATCAGGGCGTGCTCGCCCTCGTGCAGCGCGGGCGTGTCGGCGACGTCGTCGACGACCAGCACGACGGCGTCGAAGCGGCGGGTCGGGTCGGCGCCGGGGGCGACGTTGTAGGCGTAGCGCTCCCGGGAGGCCCCGTCCTGCGGGTCGTCGTGGGCGGGGAAGGCGAGCCGGGTGCGGATGGCGTAGCCGGGGTCGTCGACCGCGAGGACCGGTGAGCGGGTGGTGGTGGAGTAGCGGACGCGGTCGCCGCCGAGCCGGTCGGCGAGGGCGTCGGCGAGGCGCAGCGGCGCGTACATCAGCTCCTCGAAGCCGAGGACGAGGACGCGCTCCGCCGTCGTGGGCAGTGCCGCGGCCAGCTGCTCGGCCAACCGGGGCAGGGCGGCGTCGAGCCGGGCGCGGTGCCGGGCGGTGAAGCCGTGCCGGCCGCCGTCCGGGAGTCCGGCGGGCCAGTCCAGGGCGGCCCGGACCAGCGGGGCCGGCCGGGGTGCCGGCGGGGCGGCCGGGGCCGGGCCGACCTCGGCGATCAGCCGCTCGGCGCGGTCCAGGATGTCGGCGGGGAGCCGGACGGCGCCGCTGGCGGTGGCCACCAGGTCGAGCCGTGCGCCGAGTTCGGCGGCGGTGCCGTCGAGCCGGTGCCGGTCCTCGGCCGAGCGGAGGTCGACCAGGGCGACGACGACGTAGTGGTCGCGCGGGTGGCGGGCGTGCAGGGCGCGGATCGTGTTGAGGACGGTCTGCCCGGTGGAGAACTCGTCGTCGACCAGCACCAGCGGGCCGTCTCCGGCGAGCAGGCCGGGGTCGTCGGGGAGGAGCAGGTGCGAGGTGGCGTGCGAGTGCTCCTCCTCGAAGCCGCCGAGCGGCGCCGTGCCGGGTACCGGGCGGCGGGTGGAGTGCAGGTAGGGGGCGTCGAGGCCGTCGGCGACGCTGTGGCCGAGGCCGGTGGCGGTCTCCGCGTAGCCGAGGACGACGGCTCGCGCGGCCGCCTCGGCGCCGAGCAGTTCGCGGACCCGGGCACCGAGTTCGAGTCCGGAGCGGTGGACGACCGAGGGCCGCTGCGGGACGTGCTTGCCGAGCACGGTGGAGACCAGCAGGTGGGCGCGCTTGCGGTTCTCGCGCAGGGCGAGGCCCACCAGTTCGGGGAGGCGGTCGGATCCGGTCAGGCCGATGCCAGCCCGGTCGGCGACCCACTGACCGGTCCACGTCTGCTGTGCTGTCACTGCTGGTCCTGCCTTCGGTGGTGCGGTTGCGGATCTGTGGGTCGTACGGACCTGGTGGGCCACTCGGACCTGCCAGGCCTTGCGGACCTGGTAGGTCCTACGGATCGAACAGCTCATCCGGATCAATCAGGTCGTCCGGGTCAATCGGGCGGTCCGGGCCAATCGGGCTGTCCGGACCAATCGGGCTGTCCGGAGCGAACGGGTCATTCGGATCAGCGGTCGAGCGCCCCGCGGCCCTCGCCGCGCGGCCCTCGCCCCGCGGGCGGACGCCCACGGCCGCGGGGCGCCGCCCGCCTCAGCCCCCACACAGGCAGGCCGACAGCAGTTCCGCGAAGCTCACGTCCTCCCGGGCCACTCCGAACACCTCCGCCCGCAGCAGTACCCGTTCCGCCCAGGCGCGGTGCGGCCGGGCCTCGTTCATCTTGTTGGTGTACGCCGAGCGCAGTACCCCGCCGCCGTCCTGCTCCTGCCGGAGGATGTCCCGGGCGTCGCAGTACTCCTCGTGCGTGACCACGGAGAGTGCGTGCACCGCGGGGACGTGGCTGGGGTGGATGCAGGTCTTGCCGAGCAGGCCGTTGGCCCGGTCGAGTTCGACCTCCCTGATCAGCCCGTCCAGGTCGTGCTCGATGATCCGCCGCCGGACCTCCTCGCCGGAGGCGTGGTCGGTGCCGGAGGCCTCGGCGAAGGGCGTGCGGCGCAGTTGCGGTTTGAACATCCGCTCCTGGACCGGGAAGTACTCCCAGACCGGGCCGGTGACGGTGTACCCCGTGCCGTCGGCCCGGCCGAGCACGTTGACGACGTCGCCGATCACGGCGGCGACCAGCGCGACGTCGTACGCGGTGAGGTCGGGCGAGCGGCGCAGGCCGTACGCGGAGCAGAGGTCGGTCACGCCCAGGCGGACGGCGAGCACCCGCTCCCGGTGGGCGGCGAGCAGCTCCGCGATGCCGAACAGCTGCCCGCGGCGGGTCTCCAGGTGGGCGAGTTCGGGCGATTCGAGCACGGGCATGGCGAACAGCCGGCGCCCGGTGGCGGCCTCGGCCTCGGCCAGGGCGGTCAGGTAGGCGCCGCCACTCTCGGTGGTGAACTTCGGCAGGACGAAGCCGCTGAGCAGGTCGACGGCCGGCCCGAGCCGGCGGGCGAGGTCCGGGATCTGGGAGGCGGCCCGAACTCTGATGAAGAGCAGGGGGTGGCCATGTGTGCAGTCGGTGAAGTCCGTGACCAGATCGTTCAACTGCTCGACCAGGTTGCGCTCCCCGGCGTCCACCTCGTGGTCGGCGATGGCGTCCTCCAGGCAGAGCACCATCGAGACCACCCCGCGAGCAGCCTGTTTGCGGACGTCCGCGGCCAGGGCGGGCCGGGTGGCGGGGCAGTAGAGGGTGCCGCCGAGGGCGGTCGCGAGGACCGCGGGCTCGCTCCGGGCGGTGAACGGCCTGGGTTCCTCCAGGAAGAGCCGGCCGCGTACGTCGTCGGCGAGGTGGCCGAAATGGCGCAAGGTGCTCTCCTCAGGATGGACGGGCTCCGGCCCGTTGCCGGGGCGTGCGGCGGCGCGGCGCGGCACCGGGTTCGGGCCGGACGGCACGGGGGTCGACCGGCTCGCCGGGCGCCGTGGTTCCCGGGTGCGCACCGGCGGATCCCCCTCCGCCGGACCCCCCGGGGGCCCTTCGACCGCCCATCGTACGGACGGGATCCGGCCGTCCGCGGTTCCGGGTCACTGAACTCTCGGAACATCTCCGTCCACTTCATCGATCGCGGGTGAAGTCCCGGCAAACCCCCGGCAAGCGCAAGTCTTGGCAAAGTCCGACGTGAGTCCGGCAACCCCGGTCACGTTGTCCGAAGGGGTGGCGAACGGGCAGGATGGTCCGCTATGACGCACGTGATGGCCAAGGGCGCCAACATCGCACTGCCGGCGGCGGCGGTCCGCGCCGTGCTGCGCTGGAGCGCCACGCCCGGTGCGCCGGACGTGGACGCGTCCGCGCTGCTGCTCGGAGCCGACGGCAAGGTCCGTTCGGATGCCGACTTCGTCTTCTACAACCAGCCCCGGCACCCGTCCGGCCTGGTCCGCCACCTGCCCAAGCAGCAGACCTCCGGCGGCGCCGAGATCATCGACACGGTCGAGGTCGAGCTGGCCAAGCTGCCCGCCGACGTGGACCGGGTGGTGCTGGCGGGCTCCTCCGAGGGCGGCCCGTTCCGGGCGGTGCCGGGGCTGCGCCTGCTGCTCTTCGACGCCGCGAGCGGTGACGGCGGGACGGCGCTCGCCCAGTTCGACATCAGCGACGGGGAGAACGTCACCGCCCTGGTCGCGGGCGAACTGTACCGCCGGGCCGGGGCCTGGAAGTTCCGGGCGATCGGCCAGGGCTACACCTCCGGGCTGATCGGCCTGGCCACCGACTTCGGCATCACGGTGGACGACGAGGCGGAGGGCGCCGCCTCCGGGGCGCCCACGGGGGCCCCCACGACCGCGCCCGCCTCGACCGCCACACCCACCGCCGCCCTCGACCCGCGCAGCACGCCGCTGCCCGACCCGCGTCCGGCCGCCCGGCCCGAGCCCGGCACCTTCACCCTGGCCCCGGCCGTCCCGCAGCCCTCGACCCCGCCCCAGGGCCAGGGTCAGGCCCAGGGCCGTCCGCAGACCACCGCCGCCGCGGGCCAGGCGCCGACCCCGCCGCCGCCCACCGCCCCGCCGACCGTGACTCCGCCGCCGACCGCGCCACCGGCCATGCCGACGGCACCGCCGACGCCTCCGCCCGCGCCTCCGGGCCACCAGCCCGGCACCGGCTACGGCTACCCCCAGCCGCCGCAGGCCCCGTCCGGCGCCGGCTACGGCTATCCGCAGCAGCACTCCGCCCCGCCCCCGCAGGGCACCGGCTACGGGTATCCGCAGCCCACCCCCCAGCAGTACCCGCCGCAGGCCGGCACGGGCTACGGATACCCGCAGCAGCAGCCCGCCCCGCCGCAGCAGGGCACGGGGTACGGGTACCCGCACCAGCAACAGCACGCCCAGCCCCCGGCTCAGCCGCCGGCCCAGGCCCAGGGCCAGGGCCAGCCCGCCGCCGGCGAGGACTTCGCCCTGCCGCCACAGGGCCCGCAGTTCCAGCCGCGCTGACCGGACCGCCTCACTCACCACACGGCCGCGCGGACCACACGGCCGCACGGGGCTCGTCCGGCGGGATCCGCCGGCCGGCCCCGGCCCCCGGCCCGCCCCCCGGTCCGGGCCCGGCAGCGGGGCACCGCCGGGCCGCCCCGGTCCGCCGGACTACTCCGCGCCGCCCGACTCGCCCTTGTAGCCGCGCTGCCACTGCATCCCGAACCCGTACAGCCGGTCGATGTCCGCCTGGAAGCCGTTGACGTACCGCACCTCCCGGCGCACCGTCAGCTGGTTGTCCCCGGCGTTCTCGATCAGCACCACCGCGCAGGAGCGCGCCGCCCGGGCCCGCTCGTCCAGCTTGATCTCGATCCGCGGCCCGGTCTGCGGCACGATCGTCACCACCGCGTGCGACTGCTCGAAGGCCGGCGTCCCGTCGTAGATGTAGACGAAGATCAGCAGCCGCTTGAACTTGTCCTTCTTCTCCAGGTTGACGTACATCGTCTCGCCGGAGGGCGCCCCGTACTGGTCGTCGCCGCTGAGCTTGATGTACGGCGGCTGCCGGAGGTCGCCGAAGTAGCCGCCGAGCGGCTGCACCACCCCGCTGCTGCCGTCGGACAGTTCGTACATGCAGGCCAGGTCGAGGTCAACGTTGACCTGCTCGTTCTGGGTTGTGTCCGGCTCCAGCGGGCTGAGGATGCGCGGGCTGAAGAAGCGTTTGATCCGCTCGCCGCCGCTCGGGCGGACGGCTCCGGAGCGGGTGGTCCAGTGCAGGTTGACGTAGAGGTATCCGGTGGTGGCCGCGGACCCGGTGATCGCGTGCTGCGGGGTCGACTTGGTGAGTATGACCTTGTGCTGACCGCCGGGGTTGTCGAAGGTGTAGTTGCGCTCCCCGCGCAGGTACTCCCAGATCGAGACCATCCCGTCCTCTCCCCCTGTCCCGTCAGGCGTTCTGACGGGGCGCCGTTCCATGATCGGGCATCAGCCCGGCCGCCGGATACCCGAACCGTCCTTTCCCCTACCCCAAAGCGCCGCCCGGCGCTCACCCTCGGGCCGATTGGCCGGGGAAGCCGCCCTCCCGTAACATGCGGCCCCCTCGGACGCGATATCGTCTAGCCGCACAGGTGTCCCGTCCCGTCCTGCGCGGGCGCGGTGGGCACGCCGTGCGGCGACGAACGATCCGTCAGGCGGCCCAGGCACCAAGGGAGCTGGCCGCCTGTGTCGCTCCGTGAACCCGTCCCCTGCGGAAACCCGAGGCCCGACCCGCAATGAACCTGACCTCCATACAGCTGGTCTGGACCGTCGTCGGAGGCGCAGCCCTGCTGTTCGTCGCCGTGCTGGTGGCGACGCTGCGTTTCAAGAACACGAAGAAGGAGGAGGCCGGCGACTCCTGGGAGCGCAGTGAGGAGCGGCGGCGGCGCAAGGAGATGATCTACGGCATCTCCTCCTACACGCTGCTGTTCTGCTGCGCCGGCGTCGCGGCCGCGCTCTCCTTCCACGGCCTGGTCGGATTCGGCAAGGAGAACCTGGGGCTCTCCAACGGCTGGGAGTACCTCGTCCCGTTCGGCCTGGACGGCGCCGCGATGTTCTGCTCGGTGCTCGCGGTGCGCGAGGCCAGCCACGGTGACGCCGCGCTCGGTTCGCGCCTGCTGGTCTGGGTGTTCGCGATCGCCTCGGCCTGGTTCAACTGGGTGCACGCCCCGCGCGGCGTGTCGCACGACGGTGCCCCGCAGTTCTTCTCCGGCATGTCGATCTCGGCGGCCATCCTGTTCGACCGGGCGCTGAAGCAGACCCGCAAGGCCGCGCTGCGCGAGCAGGGCCTCGTGCCGCGCCCGCTGCCGCAGATCCGGATCGTCCGCTGGCTGCGCGCCCCGCGCGAGACCTACGCGGCCTGGTCGCTGATGCTGCTGGAGAACGTCCGCAGCCTGGACGAGGCGGTCGAGGAGGTGCGCGAGGAGCGTCAGGCGAAGCTGGACGCCAAGGCCCGCGCCCGCACCGCCGACCGTCGCGAGCGGGCCGAGCTGAAGGCCATCTCCCGCCAGGGCGGCATGCTGACCCGGGCCCGCGGCGGCCGCCAGGTGCCGGCGCTGACGGCGGCCGGAGACGGCCCGACCGCTACGGAGCCTGCCCTAGCGGCCGAGTCGGACACCGCCTCCCCGCGCCAGTCCGCCTCCGCGGCGCTCGAGTCGACCCCCTCGGGCGCCCTGGACGCCGGCCGCCGCCCGCGTGCCGCCGTCGGCTCGTCCTACTCCTCCTCGTCCTACTCCTCGTCGTCGTCCTACTCGTCCTCCTCGTCCTACGAGTCGGGTTCGTCCTACGACTCGGGTTCCTACTCCTCGGGCTCGTCGTACTCCTCGGGCACCGAGAAGGGCTCGTCCCAGCGCGGCTCGACCGTCGACCTGACGGCGGACGACGACACCCTCTCGATGCCGAAGCTGGACTCGCTGGAGCGCAAGCTGCGCGCCATCGAGCAGCAGCTCGGCTGAGGACCACGCACCACACCGCACGCGCGAAGGCCGCCCCCGGGAGTCCCGGGGCCGACATCCCCCTGTCGCTGCACGGCCAGCAGCAGGCACAGGCGCTCGGCCGC
>NZ_JBFAZB010000057.1:0-53794 GCF_040681575.1 Kitasatospora sp. NPDC051702 | reverse complement strand
CCCGGGGCGGCGGCCGGGGCGGCGGCCGGGGCGGCCGGCGGCGTGGTCGGGTCCTGCGCGCCCGGACGGCTCGGGGCGCTCACCGAACCGTCCGCGTTCCGGGTCGGCAGCGCCTGCGCGCCGTCCGAGGTGACCCGGGTCGCCCCGATGTACTCCCGGGTGTCGATCTTGTCGTAGCGGATCACCGCGCCGGTGTGCGGCGCGTTGATCATGTACCCGCCCCCGACGTAGATCCCGACGTGGTGGATGCTCCGCGGATCGTTCAGGTCCGTCGCCCAGAACACCAGGTCCCCCGGCCGCAGCTGATCGCGCGACGGGTGCGGGCCGGCGTACCACTGGTCGTTCGCCACCCGCGGCAGCGTGATGCCCACGCTGGCGTACGCCGCCTGGGTCAGCCCGGAGCAGTCGAACCGCCCGTTCTGCGAGGGCAGGCCCTCACCGCCCCACAGGTACGGCGTGCCGAGCTTGCTCTGCGCGAAGTAGATCGCCCCCGCCGACTGCGCGGACACCTCCACCGGCGCCGTGGGCGCCGTGAAGCTGCGGGCCATCGCCTGGATGTTCCGCACGTAGCCCTGGGTCTCCTTGTACGGCGGCACCCCGTTGTACCTGGTCACCGCGTACGGGCCGGCGTTGTAGGCGGCCAGCATGTTCGCCTGCCGGTCGCCCGGCACCTTCGCGACGTCCCTCGCCAGCGCGCAGTCGAAGGTCGCCGCCGAGGCGATCGCGTCGAACGGGTCCCAGACGTCCTTCTTCCCGTCCCCGTTGGCGTCCGTCCCGTACGACGCCCAGGTCGCCGGCATGAACTGCGCCATTCCCTGCGCCCCGACGCCCGATTGGGCCTTCGGATCGAATCCGCTTTCCTGGTACAGCTGCGCCGCGAGCATCGGCGGGGAGATCTCCGGACAGAGCGCGCCCCACTGCTGGATCGACGCCTGGTAGGCCGCCGGGACCGTTCCCGGGGAGAGCGCCGCGCGATTGGCCGACGCCTGCGGCGTCCCGCTCGCCGCATACGTCCCCATCGTCACCAGGCCGACGAAACCGACGGCGACAACTCCCGCAGCGGCGGCGGCCGTACCGGCCTTCCGGAGTACCATCAGCACCATCCCGACGAATCGTCAGTCGAAGTGTTCCGGAAGGCGTTGCTCACCGCAATCATCAGAGATACAAAGAGTGAGCGCTATCCTTCGTACGGTGGACATCCTCGCGTACGTGTCCGATGCCTCACGACCAATCCGCGAGAAGTAGCCAAGTCGACATCAGATCTGGCCAAGAATGGGTACCGACCCTTCGCGCGGGCGGGGTCAGGGCCCTTGAATTTGCCTGATCGGGCGGTGAGATGGAAATGAACCTGAGCAGCGTGCACACCTACGCGATCGGCCACCTGGCCGAGGACCCTCCAAAGAAGCCGAATATCGACACCATCATCGGCGGGATCGCCCCGGACTGGGGCCCGTTCGCGACCCTCGGGTCGGAGGCCCGCGTGATGGTCGAGGTCATCATGGCCGTCGCCATCCTGATCTGCCTCGGCATCGCCGTCTGGGGAGCCGCCAAGCAGCGGATCGGTGCGACCGCGATGCGCGACAGCTTCGGCGCCGAACAGGGCAAGGGGCTGATCGTGGCGGGCTTGACCGGCGTGTTCATCATTGGATCACTCGGCACTCTGTTCACCATTGTCTACGGCATGGCGATCTGACGATCGGACAGCAGTAGCGCGCAGTAGCCAGGTCGAACCCCACAGATCGAACCCAGGTCGAACCCCAGGCCCCACCGGGCCCGCCCGGGCCCCACAAGGCCCGACGGGGCCCGTCAGAGGCCAGGCCCCGTCCCCCGACCGCCCCGGGCAGCCCGCGAGCCGTCCACCCCCGTTCCCGCCCTCCGTCCGCGCCCGCCCACGGGCGGAGGGGCCCCGGAGCCACCCGGCTCCCCGCACCAGGAGGGCCGCCGTGCCGTTGTCCGACGACCAGCCGCACACCCGTACGCGGCTGCCGGTCGGCGAACAGCCCTCCTCCCAGCCGAGCCAGCGTCAGGCGCGCCCGATCCGCACCCTGATGACCGTCCTCGCCGTGGTCACCCTCCTCGTCGTGGCCATCTCCATCGCCAACCGCGACAAGCCCGACCCCCGCACCACCGGCCCCTCCGCCGACCGCGCCGCCCCCACCGCGCCCGCCGGCGCCGGCCCCGCCCCCAGCGGCGACCAGCCCGTCGGCACCACCGCCAACGGCATCGGCTCCGGCTACCCGCACACCGACGCGGGCGCGCAGTCCGCCGCCGCCAACTACGCGGTCGCCGTGGGCTCCGCGGACATGTTCCGCACCGACAGCCGGCACACCATCATCGCCACCATCGCCGACCCCGGCGCGGCCCCGGCCCTGCAGACCCGCCTGGACCAGGGGTTCGGCGGCGACACCGCCGCCCGCTACGGACTCGACGCCCAGGGACGCGCCCCCAAGGGCCTCACCTTCGTCAGCCGCACCGTCCCGGTCGGCACGAAGTCCACCGGCTACAACGACGGCGACGCCAAGGTCGAGGTCTGGTGCACCGGCCTCACCGGCCTCGCGGGCGAACACTCCGTCCAGCCGGTGACGACGAACTGGTTCACGCTCACGCTGTCGCTCCACTGGACGGGCAGCGACTGGAAGCTCACCGACTTCACCAGCAAGCAGGGCCCGGCGCCGATGCCCGGAGACCAGCAGGCCGCAACCGCCGAGGAGATCACCGGCGCCGTCCAGCAGTTCGGGGGGTTCCGCTATGCCCGTTGACCAGACCTCGCACAGCACCACCGCACGCCGCGCGGGGGTGCTGGCGGGCGCAGTGGCCACCCTGCAGGTGGCGGCGCTCCTGGCGGCCCAGCGCGTGTTCGCGGAGCCTTCACCAACGGCGACACCGTCCGCCACGCCAACGGGAAGTCCGAGTGCCAACTGCCCGGACCTGCCGATCTCCGGCAACGGCATTCTCTGTGTGGACAAGCCGGGAATCGGCTCGCTCCCCGGGAGCGGGACCGTCGGCAATGTGACGGATCCGCTGGGGTCGTTGGCCAAGGGGTGTGCCCAGGCGGCGGCGTGGGTGGTGCGGAAGCTGTCGGGTGCGATCGACGGGACGACGCAGGTGGACTTCACCAACGCGTCGTTCCTGCAGCAGTACGCGGTGGTGTTCGCCGTGTCGACGGTGGTCACCCTGGTGCTGTGGCTGCTGGCGGTGACGAAGCGGGCGGTGCGGGGGGCGCCGTTGGCGACGGCGTTCTCGGAGGCGATCGGCTTCCTGTGGCTGACCGTGGTGGCGTCGGCGTTCACGCCGTTGATCCTGTACACCGTGGTGAGCGTGACGGACGGGCTGACCAAGGCGATCGCGGTGGGGACGAAGTCGGACACCGGGACGTACCTGGGCGGGTTCGCGGACACCCTGGAGAAGGGGGACGTGGGCGGTGGTCCGCTGATCCTGGTGATCGTGTCGCTGGTGGCGGTGCTGGCGGCTGCGGTGCTCTGGATCGAGCTGTTGATCCGGGCGGCGATGCTGTACGTGGGCGCGTTGCTGGGTACGGCGGTGTACGCGGGCCTGGTGGACAAGCAGCTCTGGAAGCACGTGCGCCGGTGGGCGGGGGTGATGGTGGCGGTGGACCTGGCGAAGCCGATCATCGTGGTCATCCTGGGCCTGGCGGGTGCGGTGGCGACCGGGGCCGGGGCCACCGACGACTTCGCGCGGGTGCTGTCGGGGCTGGCGATCCTCTTCCTGTCGATCTTCGCGAGCGCCGCGGTGTACCGCTTCGTGCCCGGCTTCGGCGACGAGATCATGAACATGCGGCACGCCCGGGCGAGCGCGGTGTCGGCCGGTTCGGCGATGATCAACGGCACCGCGAACCTGATGAAGCAGGGCATCACCACCCACGGCGACCGCGGTCCGCAGGCGGTCGGCGGGGGCGGTGGGGGAGCGGGCGGCGGCTCGGTGGCGCCGGGCATCGCGGCGCACGCCGGCCGGACGCCCGCCCCGCCGCCGCAGGCGGGGCCTCCGCAGGCCCCGGTTCCGATCCGCGACAGCAATCCAGCGAAGGGAGGGTGACGGGTAAGTGAGCAGCGAACCGCTCGGCCAGTACGGGGCCCAGTACGCCCAGCCGTACGTGCACCAGCGCCGCACCTACCTGATCGGCAAGGCCCGCCCGAACGCACCGATCGGCCGGAACCGGGAGTCCGGCGAGATCGTGCTGATCATCTTCGGGGCCTTCCTCGGCATGCTCTGGGGCCTGCTGATGCCGGTCCTGCCGCTGCGGATCGGCGGTCTGGTGGGTCTGCCCGCGCTGGCGATCGCGGCGGTGTACGTGCCGTACCGCAAGCGGACGTTCTACAAGTGGGTGGAGATCAACCGCACCTACCGCCGGACGGTCCGCAGCGGGCGGGCGCTGTGGCGCTCGGACGTGATGGACGCCGGCACCCGGATGGACGGCCGGGAGGTGGAGGTCGGTCCGCCGCCGGGGGTGGGGCGGCTGCGCTGGCTGACCGCGCCGTTCGGGCCGGACGAGGTCGGGGTGCTGATGCACCTGGAGCGGCGGACGGTGACGGCCGCGATCGAGATCGAGGGCCCGGGCGTCGGGCTGCGCGACTCGGAGGACCAGGAGGCGCTGGTCGACCGGTTCGGGACGCTGCTGAAGCACGTCGCCAACGGGGACGGCTTCGTGACCCGGCTGCAGATCCTGGCCCGGACGCTGCCGGCGGATCCGGACGCGCACGCCAAGGACGTGGAGCGGCGCGGTGACCACGACGCGCCGCGCTGGCTGCAGGACTCGTACGACCAGTTGCAGTCGATGGTGTCGACCTCCTCGGAGCAGCACCGGGCGTACCTGGTGGCCTGCATGCACTACACCCGCGACCTGGCCGCGGAGGCGCACGCGATGGGCCGGACGGCCACCGGCCGGCGGGCCCGGGACGACGAGGGGCTGGCGGCCGTGATGGCGCGCGAGCTGACCGACATCTGCGCCCGGCTGGCGGAGGCGGACATCCGGGTGCGCCAGCCGCTGGGCCAGGCCCGGTTGTCCTCGCTGCTGCACTCGATGTACGACCCGGACCACCCGATCGACCACATCCAGGCGATGTCCCGGCGCAACGCCTGGCCGGCCGAGCTGGACGCGACCCACCCGCAGTTCCTGCAGGCGAAGACCCGTGAGTCGGCGACCCGGGAGCCGTGGTGCCACGCCACGGCGTGGGTCAAGGAGTGGCCGCTGACCCCGGTGGGGGTCAACTTCCTGGCGCCGCTGCTGGTGCACACCCCGGACGTGATCCGGACGGTCGCGGTGACGATGGACCTGGAGCCGACGGACGTCGCGATCGAGCGGATGCTGACCGAGAAGACCAACGACGAGGCGGAGGCGAGCCGCGCGGCCAAGATGAACCGCACGGTCGACCCGCGCGACCTGGCGCACACCGGGCGGGTGGACCAGCGCGGTGACGACCTGGCCTCCGGCGCGGCCGGCGTGAACCTGGTCGGCTACATCACGGTGTCCTCGCGCAATCCCGACGCGCTGGCCCGGGACAAGCGGACGATCCGGGCCTCGGCCGGCAAGAGCTACCTCAAGCTGGAGTGGTGCGACCGGGAGCACCACCGGGCGTTCGTCAACACCCTGCCGTTCGCCACCGGCATCCGCCGCTGACCGTTCGGCGACCCCGCCGCCGCACCGCCCGCAGTCCGATCGCTCACCGCCACACCGGCTCACCGCCACACCGGCTCACCGCCACACCGGCCCGCCGTCCAGCCGCCCCACCGACCCGCCCCGGCGGCGTCCGACCACCACCGCCCGCCGACCAGACCAGGAGGCCGCCCATGGCGCTCGGCAACCTCACCGAGGCGTTCACCAGCCTGATGTTCGGCAAGGTGGAGACCACCCGGCTGCCGGTGCGCACGTCCACCGGGCAGGCGCAGGCGGTCTACCTGCCCACCGCCGCACCGGGTCTGGGCGACTCCGGGGTGATCATCGGGCGCGAGGTGTACAGCGGCAAGGGCTACGTCTACGACCCCTTCCAGCTGTACGGTCAGCAGCTGCCGGCCCCGCACTGGCTGGTGCTCGGCGAGTCCGGGAACGGCAAGTCGGCGCTGGAGAAGACGTACGTGCTGCGGCAGCTGCGGTTCCGCGACCGGCAGGTCGTGGTGCTGGACGCGCAGGGCGAGGACGGCGTCGGCGAGTGGAACCTGATCGCCAACGCGTTGGGCATAAAGTCGATCCGGCTGGACCCGATGGCCGCCCGGGACGGCGGCGTGAAGCTCAACCCGCTGGACCCGGCGATCACCCAGACCGGCCAGCTGTCGCTGCTGCGCACCATCGTCGAGGTGGCGATGGGGCGGGGTCTGGAGGAGCGGGCCGGGTTCGCCCTGAAGGCCGCGCACGCCCACGTGGTGGCCTCGGTGACGGACCGCCAGCCGGTGCTCGACGACATCATCGACACCCTGCGCAGCCCCGAGCTGTCCTCGGTGGAGTCGCTCGGCGTGGCGGTGGACGAGGTGCAGTCCTGGGGCCTGGACGTGGCGCTGGTGCTCGACCGGCTGGTCGACGGCGACCTGCGCGGCATGTTCGACGGCCCGACCACCGAGGGCATCGACCTGGACGCGCCGCTGATCGTCTTCGACCTCTCGCACATCGACCGCAACTCCATCGCGATGCCGATCCTGATGGCGATCGTCGGCGTGTGGCTGGAGCACACCTGGATCCGCCCGGACCGGAAGAAGCGCATCTTCCTGGTCGAGGAGGCCTGGCACATCATCAACAGCCCGTTCGTGGCCCAGCTGTTCCAACGGCTGCTGAAGTTCGGGCGTCGGCTCGGCCTCTCCTTCGTCGCGGTGGTGCACCACCTCTCGGACGTGGTGGACGGCGCGGCGGCCAAGGAGGCGTCGGCGATCCTGAAGATGGCCTCCACCCGGACGATCTACATGCAGAAGGCCGAGGAGGCGCGGGCGACCGGCCGGGTGCTCGGTCTGCCGCGCTGGGCGGTGGAGATCATCCCCACACTTTCGCCGGGCATCGCGGTCTGGGACGTCAACGGCAACGTCCAGGTGGTCAAGCACATCATCACCGAGACCGAGCGGCCGCTGGTCTACACCGACCGTGCGATGACCGAGGACGCGGTGGCCGAACGGGACCGTGCTGAGCGGCAGTTGGCGGCCGAGCCGGGGGTCTGAGCCGCTTCGCCGGGGTGGCCGGCGGCCGGCCCGGGCGGCCCGCGGGGGCGGGCGCGGAGGCCGGTTCCCGGGCGCCGGCGTCGCCCGGACGGCGACGGTTCGTCAGGAGGTAATCCTCTCGTTACGTTCAACGTCCTGACAGCTACGCGCGTTGACCCTAGGCTTCACAGGCGCAACACATCGCCCGAACGCCCGGTCCAGTCCACAACCGGCGCTCCTCCTCCAAGGTGCAGGGGACCCTCTCATGCTCACCGTCAGATCCCGCCGTGCGGCGCTCGCCGTCGTCGCCGCCGCTGGTCTGTTCGGCACGGTGGCCGTGCCGACGGCCGCTCAGGCCGCCGACGCCAAGCGTCACAAGACCGTCAACCTCCAGCTGCTGGCGATCAACGACTTCCACGGCAACCTGGAGCCCCCGGCCGGCTCGTCCGGCACGATCAAGGAGATCGACCCGGCCACCGGCAAGGAGGTCGCGACCCCGGCCGGCGGCATCGAGTACCTGGCCACGGCGCTGCGCCAGGCCCGGATCCCGGCCGACGACTCGATCACCGTCGCGGCCGGCGACATCGTCGGCGCCAGCCCGCTGACCTCGGCGCTCTTCCACGACGAGCCGACCATCGAGGCGATGGACAAGCTCGGCCTGGACGTCACCTCGGTGGGCAACCACGAGTTCGACGAGGGCGCGGCGGAGCTCCTGCGGATGCAGGAGGGCGGCTGCCACCCGACCGACGGCTGCTACGAGCCGGGCCGCACCTTCAAGGGCGCCAACTTCAACTACCTGTCGGCCAACGTCACCGACGAGAAGACCGGCAAGCCGCTGCTGGCCCCGTACTGGGTGACCAAGTCCCAGGGCGTGAAGGTCGGCTTCATCGGCGTCACCCTGGAGGGCACGCCGAACATCGTGACCGCCGAGGGCGTCAAGGGCCTGAAGTTCGCCAACGAGGTCACCACGATCAACAAGTACGCCGCCGAGCTCAAGGCGAAGGGCGTCAACTCGATCGTCGCGCTGATCCACGAGGGCGGCTACCCGGCGAGCAGCGTCTACAACTACGACTGCGGCCCGGCCGGCCAGGGCATCTCCGGCCCGATCGTCGACATATCCAAGAAGCTCGACCCGTCGATCGGCGCCATCGTCACCGGCCACACGCACAACGCGTACGCCTGCACCATCCCCGACCCCAACGGCGTGCCGCGCTCGGTCACCAGCGCCGCCTCCTTCGGCCGCCTGTACACCGAGATCGACCTCAAGCTCGACAAGACCACCGGCGAGATCGTGCGCCCCTCGGTCAAGGCCGAGAACCACGTGGTGCGCCGCACCGTCGAGAAGGCGCCCGACATGACGGCGCTGATCGACCACTACTCCAAGCTCGCCGCCCCGATCGCCAACCGTCCGATCGGTTACATCGGCTCGGACATCAACGGCCGCGGCAACAGCGACCTGGAGAAGCCGCTCGGTGACCTGATCGCCGACGCGCAGCAGGAGGGCCTCGCCGCCGCCGACAAGGGCGGGGCGCAGCTCGCCTTCATGAACCCCGGCGGCATCCGCTCCGACCTGGTCTACAAGGCCACCGGCGCCGAGGGCGACGGGGTGGTGACCTACGGCGAGGCGTTCACCGTCCAGCCGTTCACCAACATGATGCAGGTCAAGACGCTGACCGGGGCCCAGCTCGTGCAGCTGCTCCAGCAGCAGGTCAGCGGTGCCAACCTGGCCGCGCCGAAGATCCTGCAGGGGTCCGCGGGCCTGAAGTACACCCTGGACATGCGCAAGACCGGTGCCGACCGGGTCCTCGTCGACACGATCCGGCTGAACGGCGCGCCGATCGACCCGGCCGCCAAGTACCGCGTCGCGGCCAACGAGTTCCTGGCCGGCGGCGGCGACGGCTTCCCGGCCTTCGCGGCCGGCACCGACAAGCTCGTCGGCGCCTCCGACCTGGACGTCTTCACCGCCTACCTGGGTGCCCACAGCTCGGCGGCCTCGCCGCTGAAGGCCCCGGCGCAGGACCGGATCAAGGTCATCGGCCCGGGCAGCGACATCGACTGACCGTGAGCCGGCACAGGACGGGCGGGGCGCTGTCGGGGCGCCCCGCCCGTCCTGCTTTCCCGCCTACTCGGGGGCCGGCCCGCCCGGCAGCCGGACGGTCGCCAGGGCGCCGGGACCGCCGTCCCCGGCCGCGCCGAGCGACACCTCGCCGCCGGCCTCCCGCACGCTCTGCGCCACGATCGACAGCCCCAGGCCGGAACCGGGCAGCTGCCGGGAGGACGGCGAGCGCCAGAACCGGTCGAACACGTACTGCAGTTCGTCCGGGGGGATGCCCGGACCGTGGTCCCGGACGGTCAGCACGCCCTGCCGGAGCCGGACCTCGATGGTGCCGCCCGGCGGGCTGTACTTGACGGCGTTGTCCAGCAGGTTGATCACCGCCCGTTCCAGGGCGGCGGCGTCGCCGTGCACGAACCAGGGGTCGGTGGCCGTCTCGAAGACCAGCCCCGGCCCGCGCAGCTTCGCCCGTTCGACGGCCCGGCCCGCGATCTCGTGCAGGGCGACCACCGTCGGGTTGTGGACCGGTTTGGGGGAGTCCGGGCGGGACAGCTGCAGCAGGTCGCCGATCAGCACGGTGAGCTCCTGCATCTGCGCCTTCATGTTGCCCAGCAGCTTGGTCTTGGTCGCCGGGGGCAGCGGGCGGCCGGTGTCGTTGCTGCGGATCAGCAGGTCCACGTTGGTGCGCAGCGAGGTCAGCGGCGTCCGGAGCTCGTGGCCGGCGTCCGCGATCAGCCGGGTCTGCCGCTCGCGGGAGTTGGCGAGGGCGGTGCTCATGGAGTTGAAGGAGGTCGACAGGCGGGCGATCTCGTCGTCCCCGTGCACCGGGATGGTGGTGCCGACCTCCTCGGTGCGGGCGATGTGCTCGACGGCGTCGGTGAGCTGGTCGACCGGCTTGAGGGCGGAGCGGGCGACCAGCCGGCCGGCGATGGCGGCGAGCGCGATGCCGCCGAGCGCCACCCCGCCGAGGATGAAGGCGAGCTTCTGGAGCGAGTCCTCGACGGGCTGGGTGGAGGTGGCGACCATGACCAGCGCGGTCGGGTACCCGCTGACCTCGGAACCGGCGGCGCTGATCCGGACCATGGCCGGGGTGCCGTTGGTGTAGTGGCCGTCGCGGATGATCGACTGTCCGGGCTTCAGGTGCAGGGCGTTGCTGTCGCTCGACTCGACCATGATCGCCCTGCTCGCGCTCATCGGCAGGCACACCAGCGGCGTGCTGGTCGGGCTCAGCAGGACGTACTGGGTGTCCCGCGGGACGGGGGCGCCGACCGGGGGCTGCCGGCCGTTGCTCTGGACGTTCCGCAGGGCCGTCTGCGGGGTGGAGGCGCAGTCGTTGCTGCTGATCGGGGGCAGTTGGATCCGGATGTTCTGGAGGTCGCTGCGGACCAGCCCGTAGAGCTGCTTCTCCACGATGAACCAGCACGCCAGCGCCGACAGCGCGATGGCGACGGCCACCGCCGCGGCGCTGAGGAAGATGAGGCGGCTGCGCAGCGAGCGGGAGCGCAGCCAGAGGGCGAGGCGCCGGTGCCGGGAGGAGCGCGGCGGGACCAGCGGAGGGGGAGGAACGGTGCTCACGCCGTGGCGCCGGCGGCCGGGCGCAGGGCGTAGCCGACGCCTCGTACGGTCTGGATGAGGCGCGGCATGCCGCCCTGCTCGGTCTTGCGGCGCAGGTACATCACGTAGACGTCCAGGGAGTTGGAGGAGGGCTCGAAGTCGAAGCCCCAGACCGCCTTGAGGATCTGTTCGCGGGTGAGGACCTGGCGGGGGTGGGAGAGGAACATCTCCAGCAGCATGAACTCGGTGCGGGTGAGTTCGACGGGCCGGCCGGCCCGGGTGACCTCGCGGGTGGCGGTGTTCATCCGCAGGTCGGCGAAGGCCAGCACCTCGCTCTCGTCCTCGGCGGCGGCGCGGGCGGCGGCCTCGGTGGCGAGGGCGTTGCGGCGGAGCAGGGCGCGGACGCGGGCGAGCAGTTCGTCGAGCTCGAAGGGCTTGGCGAGGTAGTCGTCGGCGCCGACGTCCAGGCCGGTGACGCGGTCCCCGACGGCGTCGCGGGCGGTGAGCATCAGGACCGGGACGGTGTCGCCGCGGGAGCGCATCCGGCGGACGGCGGTGAGGCCGTCCATGCGCGGCATCATGATGTCCAGCAGGACCAGGTCGGGCTTGTCCCGTTCGACGGACTCCAGCGCCTCGTAGCCGTCGGTGGCGGTGGCGACCTCGTAGCCCTCGAAGGCGAGGCTGCTCTCCAGGGCGTCCCGGAGGGCGGGTTCGTCGTCGACCACGAGGAGCCGGGCGGAGGGGTGGCCGGCCTCGGCGGGGGTGCGGTCGTCGGCGGACGGGGTCATGGGCGGCTGCCCTTTCTCGTCGGGTGGAGGGCCTGCTGGAGCGGTGGTCCGTCGTACAGGGTCCTACAGGTTCTGGCCGGCTTCGAGCTTCGGCAGGACCTGCTTGATGTCGTTGATGGGGATGGAGAAGCCGAGGCCGACGCTGCCGGCGGTGCCGCCGCCTGCGGTCGAACTGGTGCCGCTGGGGGCGTACATGGCCGAGTTGATGGCGATGACCTGGCCGTTGGCGTTGATCAGCGGGCCGCCGGAGTTGCCGGGGTTGAGGGCGGCGTCGGTCTGGAAGGCCTTGTAGGTGGTGGTGCTGCCGCTGTTCTGCTGCGGGAGGCTGCCGCGCAGGCCGGGCAGGGAGGGGAAGCCGAAGCCGCCGTTGCTGCTGGTGCTGCCCTCGTCGAGCTGGACGGTGACGTCGCGGTTCTCGGCGCTGATGATGCCGGAGGTGACGGTGCCGGTGAGGCCGTCGGGGTTGCCGATGGCGACGACCGGGTCGCCGACGGCCACGGCGGAGGAGTCGCCGAGGGTGGCGGGGGTCAGGTTCTTGGCGCCGGTGGCGGTGATCACGGCGACGTCGAGGGACTTGTCGGTGCCGGTGACGGTGGCCTGGGCGGTGGAGCCGTCCTTGAAGGTCACGGTGATCGGTCCGCCGTCGGCGGCGGTGTCGATGACGTGGTAGTTGGTGAGGATCCGGCCGCTGCCGTCGAGGACGACGCCGGTGCCGGTGGCGGTGCCGCCGGCGCCCTTGACGGTGATCTGGACGACGCTGGGCGAGACGGCGGCGGCGATGGCCGGGACGTCGGCGCTGCCGTCGGAGCGGGCCGCGACGGGGCTGACGACGGTGCCGGTGCGGGCGCCGGAGGTGTGCTGGTCGGTGGCGACGACCCCGCCGGTGACACCGCCGAGGACGGCGGCGACCGCGGCGACGGCGGTGACCAGGACGACCCGACCGCGGAGCAGGCCGCGGCGGGCCCGGCGGCCGTGCCCGCCGTGGTCGCCGGGCTCGCCCGGCCGGCCCGCGGTGGGCGGCTCGGGGGGCATCGGCGGGGGCGGCGTGGGGGTGTCGAAGCCGCTCGTGGAGTGGTCCTCGCGGTAACCGTAGGCGGTCGCGTCGGTGCTGCTGCCGAGGACGGTGCCCTCGACCACGCGGGGCTCGTACGGGCCGTACTGCTCGCTGTGGTGCCGCTGCTGTTCGCTCATGCCGACCAAGCTCCGCCCGGTGCATGAGGATCGGATGAGAACCGGATCAGAAGGGCCCGAGAAGCCCGTTGGGTTCTCATAAAGCCTGGTCAGGTGGTGTCCGGCGGCCGGTGGAGCGGAGCCCGCTACTCCGCTTCGGCGGCCGCGGCCGGTGCGGCGCCGTTGCAGCCGCAGGACCGGCGGATCACCAGGCGGGACGGGAACTTGCGGACCCGCTCGGTGTCCGAGCCGGGCACCATCAGCGAGTCGTCGAGCACCAGGTCGACGGCGGCCCGGGCCATCGCGTCCCGGTCGGAGGCGACGGTGGTGAGCGGCGGGTCGGCGAGCGCGGCCTCGGGCACGTCGTCGAAGCCGGCCACCGCGAGGTCCTCGGGGACCTTGAGGCCGACCTCGCGGGCGGCCCGCAGCACGCCGATCGCCTGGTCGTCGGTGGAGCAGAAGATCGCCCGCGGCCGGTCCGGGGAGCGCAGCACGCCGAGCGCGACCTCGTAGGCGCCGTAGCGGTGGAACGGCGCGTCGATCAGGTGGGGTTCGGTGGGCAGGCCGTGCGCGTCCATGGCGCGCTGCCAGCCCTCGACGTGGTCGATGACCGGGTCGCCGGGGGCGGGGGACTCCACCGGGCCGCCGAAGCAGGCCACGTACGGGTGCCCGTGCTCCTCCAGCAGGTGGCGGACGACGGCCTCGGCGCCGCCCACGTCGTCGGTGACCACGGCGACGTCGTCGATGGCCTCGGGCCGGCGGTGCAGCAGCACCACCTTGGCGCCCTCCATCGCGGCGAACTCCTCGGCGGCGCGCTGCGAGGGGCCCTGGCTGACCAGGATCAGGCCGGAGACGCGCATCCCGAGGAAGGCGCGGACGTAGTGCACCTCGCGGTCGTCCACGTAGTCGGAGTTGCCGATCAGGACGAGCTTGCCGCGTTCGGAGGCGGCCCGTTCCACGGCGTGCGCCATCTCGGCGAAGAAGGGCTGGCGGGCGTCCGGGACGACCATGCCGATGAGGTTGGTCCGGCGGGAGGCCATCGCCTGGGCGACGCTGTTCGGCCGGTAGCCGAGCTGCTCGATCGCCGCGAGGACCTTCTCCCGGGTCGCGGGCGCGACCGGGCGCGGCCCGTTGTTGATGACGTAGCTGACGACCGCGGTCGAGGTACCAGCCAGCCGGGCTACATCGTCGCGCGTCACTTTGGCCACGGGGGGAGTCTACGCGGGTGGCGTCCGCGTCGGCAGTGGGACCTGGGGCTGCCTGCGGGTGGACGACGGGTGCCCGGGGGGCGAACCGGACAAGCCGGGCGGGGGCGGCCCGCCCGGCCGGCCGGTCAGGACTCCAGCTGCGCCGCGGGGCGCTGGGCGAGCTCCGGGCGCTCTCCCTTCTCGGGCTTCTCCGGGACGACGAAGCGGTAACCGACGTTGCGCACGGTGCCGATCAGCTGCTCGTGCTCGACGCCGAGCTTGGCGCGCAGCCGCCGGACGTGCACGTCCACCGTCCGGGTGCCGCCGAAGTAGTCGTAGCCCCAGACCTCCTGCAGCAGCTGCGCCCGGGTGAAGACCCGGCCCGGGTGCTGGGCGAGGTACTTGAGCAGCTCGAACTCCTTGAAGGTGAGGTCGAGCGCCCGGCCCTTGAGCTTGGCGGAGTAGGTGGCCTCGTCGACCGAGAGGTCGCCGTTGCGGATCTCCATCGGGCTGTCGTCGGTGGTGACCTGGAGCCGGCCGAGGGCCAGTCGCAGCCGGGCCTCGACCTCGGCCGGTCCGGCGGTGTCCAGCAGGACGTCGTCGACGCCCCACTCGGCGGTGACGGCGGCCAGGCCGCCCTCGGTGAGCACCAGGATCAGCGGGCAGCCGATGCCGGTCGAACGCAGCAGCTGGCAGAGGCTGCGGATCTGCGGCAGGTCGCGCCTGCCGTCGACCAGGATGACGTCCGCGCTGGGGGTGTCCACGAGGGCGGACCCCTCGGCGGGCGCCACCCGGACGTTGTGCAGCAGCAGGCCGAGGGCCGGCAGCACCTCCGCGGAGGGCTGCAGTGCGTTGGTGAGGAGGAGGAGAGAACTCATACCCGGTAGTCCCCTTTCCGGGTCGTCGCGGTCGCGTTGCGGCTGCCGCCACAGCCGGATGGCGCACGTGCTGAAGTGAGGGGGAGGTCGGGCGCCGGGGACGCACCGGGGGATCGGCCGGAGCGCAGGACGTGGCGCGCGGGCCGGGGGTCCCGCAACCCCTGGCGCACCGTTTCTGCCCTGCTCATCCCGCGAACCCTCCGGTCTGGTCCGGCTCCGGGCGGCGGCCCGGGTGCCGGGTGGCGACGCCCCGGCCGGCCCGGGCACGTCGTTGTGCCGGGTGAGGCGGGGCGGTCCCGCGATGCGCCGGGGGTGGACCGACGAATCGCACGAACGTCCGTACTGGCGTCCTGAAAGCACAAAAGGACCCGGGGGCGACTCTGCCCGGATCCCTCTTGGACGTCGAGGATAGCCGAAGGCCTCCCGCACCGGGAGGGCTCGAATCCGGCGGTTGGGCGATTTCGGGCGCGCGCCGGGTGAGCCTGGACACAGCTTCGAGCGGTCCTCCGCGGCCGCGGGGCCAGGGCGATTGCCGGTCGCGGCGGCGGACACGCCATCATGGGACGCACATCGGCGGTGCCGCGCGGGTCCACCTTTCGGGTGATCGGGCGGCGGTTCCGGTGGTGGGCCGGACCGGGGCACCGGGGCCGGGCGAGGACGACGAGAAGGGGTGGCCCCGATGGGTGCGACCACCGAGCCCGCGAGCGGCGCCCGGGTGCGCGGGACGATCCGTTACTGGGCGGCCGCGAAGTCCGAGGCCGGACTGGCCGAGGAGCCGTACGACGCGGCGACCCTGGCGGAGGCCCTGGCGGCCGTCAGGGAGCGGCACGCGGACCGGCCGAAGCTCGTCCAGCTGCTCGGGCACTGCTCGTACCTGGTCGACGGCGCGCAGGTCGGCGGCCGGGACCACACGACCGTGGCCCTCACCGAGGGCGGCACGGTCGAGGTGCTGCCGCCGTTCGCGGGAGGCTGAGCGCCGTGACGGACATGAACGACGCCAACCACGCCGCGCCCGGCGAGTGGCCGCAGCAGCCCCGGCAGCCGCAGCCCGCCGACCCGCAGCACGACCCGCAGCACGACCCGCAGTACGGGCAGCAGCCGTACCCGCAGCCGTACCCCCAGGGGCAGCAGCCCCGGGCGGTGTACGGGCAGCAGCCGTACCAGCAGCAGCCCTACCCGCAGGGGCAGCAGGAGCCGTACGGGCAGCAGCCGTACCCGCAGGGGCCGTACCCGCAGGCCCAGCCGGGGCAGCAGCCGTTCCAGCAGGCCCCGCAGGCCCAGCAGCCGTACCCGGCGGGACGGCACCGGCAGCCGCAGCCGCAGCCCGACGCGTACCCGCACTCCCGGCCTTACCCGCAGCCGCAGCCGTCCTACGGCCATCCGGGGTACGGGCAGGCCCAGGTGCCGCCCGTCGACGACGCGGCGACGACGCTGCTGCCGCCGGTGCCCGCGATGGACGACGCGGCGGCGACCACCCTGCTGCCGCCGGTCCCGCCGATGGACGACGCGGCGGCGACCACCCTGCTGCCGCCCGTGCCGGCGATGGACGACGCGGCGGCGACCACGCTGCTGCCCCCGGTGGGCGGTGCCGGCGCGCCGCCGGTCGCCCAGACGCCCGCCCGGCCCCTCGCGCAGCCGCAGCCGCAGCCGCAGCCGCAGCAGGCGCCGCGCCTGGACCAGCCGACCATGACGCTCAAGCGCCCGGCCGCCCCCGGCGGGCCGGCCGGCGCCCCCGCCGTGCCGCCGTACGCGGCCGTGCCGGCGCAGCCCGCGCCGCCCGTGCAGCCGCCGGCGGCCGCCGGCCCGGCGGGCCGGACCGGTTCGCCGATCATCGACCCGGGCCTGCAGCCCGCGCTGATCACCGCCGGCGCGGCCGCGCTGCTGGCGGGCGGGGCCGCGCTCGGCCAGGTGGGGCTGGCCCTGGTGGTCGTGCTGCTCCAGGTGCTGACGGCGGCCGGCTGGTTCCGGCTGAACGGCATGTGGCCGGCCCGCCAGGGCATCGCGCTGGCCGCGCTGGCCGGGTTCACCGCGGACGCGGCCGTGCTGCTGGCGGACGCCGACAACGGCGTCGCGGCGGTGGTCGGGACGCTCGGCGGGTTCTTCCTGCTGGTCCTGGTGCTGCAGACGTTCCGCCCCTCGGACCCGAAGGAGCGGTTCTATGCGCTGACGGTGCTCGGCTCGGCCACCGTGGTGACGGCCCTGTGCACCACGCTGCTGCTGGCCGACTGGGTGCCGGCCGGGGTGGGTGCGGTCGCACTGGCCACCGTGCTCGCCGCGGCGCCGCTGCCCGGTCCGAAGCAGCTGGGCCCGGTGCTGGGCCTGGTGGCGGCCGTGCTGCTGGGGCTGCTGGTGGGCGCGCCGCCGGCGCTGGGGGTGCTGGCCGGGCTGGGTGCGCTGGTCGGCCGCCGGGTCGCGGCGTACGACTTCCCGTCCCGGTTCGTGCACATGACGGCGGGGGTGGCGCTGCCGCTGACGGTGGCCTCGCCGCTGATCTGGATGGCCACCGACCTGCTGGCCGGCTGACCCCCGCCCGCGCGGTTGCCCGGCTCCTGGGCCCGCCCGCCCGTGGGCCCTCCCGTCCCGCCCCGGAACCATGCTCCGGGGCGGGACGTCGTACGGTCGTGCGGGACCGCCCCGGCAGGGACGGCCGCACGGGCCGCCGGACGACGGCCCGGGAAGGCGGCGCCGGACGGTGCCGCCGGAGGACGGCGGACGACGACCGAACGACCACGGCGACCGGCGACGACGGGGGAGAGCGATGCGCGGATGGCTGAAGGCGACGATCGGCCTGGTGGTGGTCTCGGGCCTGCTGGTCGCCGCCGACCGGATCGCGGTCGGGGTGGCCGAGGACGAGGCCGCCGACCAGCTGGTGAGCAGCGGCCGGATGAGCCAGCGGCCGGACGTCTCGATCGAGGGCGTCCCGTTCCTCACCCAGGCGCTGTCGATGAAGCTGGACGACGTCCGGATCTCCTCCGACGGCCTGACCGTCGGGGACGGCGGCCGCCGGGTGGCGCTGCACGCGTTCACGGCCAAGCTGTCCGGCGTGAAGGTGGGCGACAGCATGAAGAGCGCCACCGTGGACAGCGGCACCGGCAGCGGACTGATCACCTACGCGGACCTCGCGCAGCTGCTGCCGCCGGCTTCCCAGCTGATGCACGGGGCGAAGCTGCCGATCGGCGGCGGCTCCCGGCTGACCCTGGCGTACGCCGGGCCCGGCAAGATCAAGGCCTCGCTGGGGCCCGTCGAGGTCGGGGAGGGCTCGGTGCACAACACGGGGAACACCGTCACCGCGGACGGGTTCCAGCTCAGTCCGCTGGCCGGGATGTTCGCCGGGGTCACCAACCAGAAGCTGGAGCCGATGAGCTTCACCCTGGACTCGCTCCCGGCCGGGCTGAAGCTGGCGGGCCAGGACGGCGCGACGCCGCTGCCGGAAGGGCTCCGGCTGAGCTTCGAGGGCAAGGACGTGCAGCTGCTGGGCTGACCGCCCGGCTCGGCCCGGCCCGGCCTCGCACCGGATCGTGGGCCGCCGGACCGTTGCGCCTCGTTCCGTTCCCTGCCGTACCGTTCCCTTCCGTACCGTTCCGCTCCGCGAGACGCGCCGTCCAGCGCGGGTCGCGGAGCGGTGTCGTTTCCGCCCGTTGTGTGCCGTCGTGGCGGGCCCGGCCCGGCCCCGGGCGGTGCGCTGTAGGCCGCGCGGAGGTCAAATCTCAGCATTCAGGCCATTTGGTCTCACTATTCGGTACGCTAATGACAGCGGGCCTCCGGTGTCCCTAGCATCGTCGACATGAAGCGACAGACGGATCTCACGAAGCGGCGGGCGGTCGACCTGTGCCGCGTGGCCGCCTGTCTGTGTCGAATGCGCTAACTCGGCGTCTTGGCAGGGCAATTGATGCCCGCCGCCGATTCTTCCGGTGACCCAGCCCGGCCGCTCCGGTCGGCCGTCGCCGCCACGCCGTGCCCCTCCCCGCCCGGTCGCCCCGGACTGCCCTCCCCGTCCCATCATTCGGACAGGAATTCGGACCGTAGTCGTCCCGGCACCCCGCAGCACTCCTGAGCAGCACCTTCCGCAAACCGCCCTCGGATGGAGAACACCACCATGAGCCGCAGCGACGTCCTGGTCGACGCCGACTGGGTCCAGGCCCGCCTGGACGACCCGAAGGTCGTCATCGTCGAGGTCGACGAGGACACCTCCGCGTACGACAAGAACCACATCCGCAACGCCGTCCGGATCGACTGGAAGCAGGACCTCCAGGACCCGGTCCGCCGCGACTTCATCGACCAGGCCGGCTTCGAGGCGCTGCTCAGCGCCAAGGGCATCGCCAACGACGACACCGTCGTGCTCTACGGCGGCAACAACAACTGGTTCGCCTCCTACGCCTACTGGTACTTCAAGCTGTACGGCCACGGCGA
Organism: Kitasatospora sp. NPDC051702; assembly: GCF_040681575.1. NCBI lineage: Bacteria > Bacillati > Actinomycetota > Actinomycetes > Kitasatosporales > Streptomycetaceae > Kitasatospora > Kitasatospora sp. NPDC051702. The sequence continues at coordinate 34,620 of NZ_JBFAZB010000057.1, read as the reverse complement.
CGTCCGCCTGCTGGACGGTGGCCGCAAGAAGTGGGAGCTGGACTCCCGCGACCTGGTCTCCGAGGTGCCGGCCCGCCCGGCCACCGAGTACCGGGCCCAGGCCGTCGACTCCTCGATCCGCGCCTTCCGCGACGACGTGATCGCCGCCATCGGCACCCTGAACCTGGTCGACGTCCGCTCGCCCGACGAGTTCTCCGGCAAGCTGCTCGCCCCGGCCCACCTCCCGCAGGAGCAGTCGCAGCGCCCCGGCCACGTGCCGAGCGCCCGCAACATCCCGTGGGCCAAGAACGCCAACGACGACGGCACCTTCAAGAGCGACGACGAGCTCAAGGCCCTGTACGAGGCCGAGGGCATCGACCTGGCGAAGGACACCATCGCCTACTGCCGCATCGGTGAGCGCTCCGCGCTCACCTGGTTCGTGCTGCACGAGCTGCTCGGCCAGGAGAACGTCAAGAACTACGACGGTTCGTGGACCGAGTACGGCAGCCTGGTCGGCGTGCCGATCGAGCTCGGCAGCAACTGAGCCTCCGGCTCGACCGTAAGTCAGAAGGGAACACAGACATGTGCGGTGCGAAGGCCGGCGGCCCGGACCTGGCAGGAGTTGACGTGGCGAACGAGACGATCATCCAGGGTTCGGTGACCCGCGACGGTGAGCCGGTCAACGGCTACGTCCGGCTGCTGGACGAGGGCGGCGAATTCACGGCCGAGGTGCCCACCTCGGCGACCGGACAGTTCCGGTTCTTCGCCCGCCCGGGCAAGTGGACCCTGCGCGCGCTGGTGCCGGGCCAGACCGTGGACCGCCAGGTGGTGGCCTCCCAGGGCACCGCCGTCGAGGTCGCGATCGCGGTCTGACGCGGACGGACGACACAGCGGGGGGCCTGCCGCGGCGGGCCCCCCGGTCGTACCGTGGAGACGTGCAGGCGAGACGGCGGCGGCGGTTCTACTTCGCCATGATGGGCGTGTGCCTGGGCCTCTTCGTGCTGGCCTGGGGCGTGGTGCGGTTCTTCTCGGTGGGGGCCGCGATCGGCATGTGCGTGGTCGCCATGGTCATCCCGCCGGCCGCCGCGGTGTTCGCCAACAAGCGCGACCCGGACGACGACTGGTGGAACGACCCGCGCTGGGACGACCCGAAGTGGGACGACCCCGGCCACGACCGGGACCGCCCCGACCACGAGGAACGCGGCTAGCGCCCGTCCGGCGGGCGGCGGACGCCGTCAGTAGACGAGCGCCTGGACGCCGTCGGCCATGATCTCGCTGACGAAGACCTGCGCGCCCGCGATCCGGACGCCGTCGAGGGTGTCCTTCTGCTCGATCCCGCGCCGCACCGCGCACTGGGTGCACAGCGTCACCGAACCGGCCGCCAGGATCGAGTCCAGCAGGTCCGGCAGCGGCGCCGCGTGCGGCAGCTCGAACTCCTTCGCCCGCCCCGGGAGGGCGAACCAGGAGGACTCCCCGGTCAGCCAGAGCGAGACCTCGATCCCGCTGGCGACGGCCACCGCCGCCACCGTGAACGCCTGCGAGCACCGCTCCGGCGCATCCGCCCCGGCGGTGACCTTGATGACGAGTTTCTTCGACATGGCGCCACCTTAGAGGTCCGGCGGCCCCCGCTCGCCGTCATCCCGGGATCCCTTGGACAAACCTTGGGCGGCGCCGGAGCGCGGGGGCGCGAAACGGCGACGTGGTGGGGCTCACCGCGACCCGCCGATGACCGGCGGATAGAGTGAGCGGCAGCAAAATCCACCACACTGTCGCCGCCTGGGAGCCCCCCGTGTCCGGTCTGGAAATGTTCTTCGACGGTCTGCTGGCCCTCATGGCCGTGCTGATCACCTGGTTCGCCATCTTCTCGGTGATGAAGCTCTACCAGGGCCAGCGCTGACCCCTGCCGTACGGTTGAGGCAGTCCCACACCGACGACAGCGACCAGGAACATGATCGAGATCCCCTCTGACCTCCACAAGGACGTCGTCCCGCTCGCCTTCCTCCTCGGCACCTGGGAGGGCGCGGGCGTCTATGACTTCCCGGGCACGGAGAAGTGCAACTTCGGCCAGGAGATCGTGATCCGGCACGACGGCCGGGCCTTCCTCGAGTTCCGCTCCCGCACCTGGGTGCTGAACAACGAGGGCGAGAAGGTCCGCCCGCTGGAGAACGAGCACGCGTTCTGGCGCATCACCAGCAACCCCGACGGCACCAGCGGTGCCCGCGGGATCGAGATCTCCTCCGTCCGGGACGACGGCACCGTCGAGATCTGGTACGGCGAGCTGGCCGACGGCAAGCCGCAGATCGACGTCTCCACCGACGCGGTGGCCCGCATCGAGGGCTCGCCGGAGTACTCGGGCGGCAAGCGGCTGTACGGCTTCGTCAACGAGGAGCTGCTCTGGGTCGGCGAGAAGGCCGCCCCGAACGTGCCGCTGCGCCCGTACATGTCCGCCCAGCTGAAGAAGGTGCTCAGCCCGGCCCAGCTGATCAAGGACATCAACGACCTGCCGGACGACGGCATCGCCTTCTTCAAGTAGGCGCGGCGCGGCCGGGCGGACCTCGGGTCCGCCCGGGAACGGCTTCGCAGGAGTAGGGACCGGCCCCGCGGCCGGTCCCTACACTTGCCTCAGGACCCCCGACTTGGCAGGGACAGCACCGTGGCGGACACCGGCACCACCGACTGGCAGCTCTCCGGCGACTGGAAGGCCGACCTGCGCGAACGCGGCTACCGGCTGACGCCGCAGCGGCAGCTCGTGCTCGAGGCCGTCGACGTCCTCGACCACGCCACCCCCGACGACATCCTCGGCCACGTCCGGCGGACCGCCAGCGGCATCAACATCTCCACCGTCTACCGGACGCTGGAGCTGCTGGAGGAGCTCGGCCTGGTCTCGCACGCCCACCTCGGGCACGGCGCACCGACCTACCACCTGGCCGGCCGCCACCACCACCTGCACCTGGTCTGCCGGGACTGCGACCGGGTCACCGAGACCGGCACCGAGATCGCCGAGCCGCTGATCCGGAGCCTGCGCGAGCAGCACGGCTTCGACACCGACCTCAAGCACTTCGCCATCTTCGGCCGCTGCGCCGACTGCACCGCCAAGCTCGCCGAGGGCGGCTCCCCGGGCCGGTCCTAGGACCGGCGGACGGGCGGGACCGGGACCGAGGGCCCGGCCGGGACCGCATGGGCAGGCCCTAAGCTGGCCGGTATGAAGAGCCCGCTGCTGAGCCTGCCCGGAGCCGTTCCCGCCGAGGGACCCGACGAGGGCGTCGCCGCCCACTACGGCGACATCTTCCGCGAGCAGCGCAACCTCGCGCAGGGCACCGGCTTCGTGGACCTCTCGCACCGGGACGTGCTCACCGTCACCGGCGACGACCGGCTCTCCTGGCTGCACCTGCTGCTTACCCAGCACGTCAGCGAGCTGGCCCCGCAGCAGGCCACGGAGGCGCTGGTGCTCTCCCCGAACGGGCACGTCGAGCACGCGCTCTACCTCGTCGACGACGGCGCCACCACCTGGGTGCACGTCGAGCCGGGGACCGGGGCGGCGCTGCGGGGCTACCTGGAGAGCATGCGGTTCTTCTACCGGGTGGAGGTCGCCGACGCGACCGCCGAGTACGCCGTGGTGCACCTGCCGGAGGGCTCCGTGGCCTCCGCCGAGGGCGCCGCCGCGGTGCGCGAACTCCCCTACGGCCGTGACCTGTTCGTGCCGCGCGCCGAGCTGGAGAAGCTGACCGCGGGGTACGGCCCGGCGGCGGGGGTCTGGGCGTACGAGGCGCTGCGGATCGAGGGCCACCGCCCGCGGCTGGGCTTCGAGACCGACCACCGGACCATCCCGCACGAGGTGGACTGGCTGCGCACCGCCGTCCACCTGCAGAAGGGCTGCTACCGCGGGCAGGAGACGGTCGCCCGGGTGCACAACCTGGGGCGCCCGCCGCGCCGGCTGGTCTTCCTGCACCTGGACGGCACCGAGGAGACGCTGCCCCCGCACGGGACGGAGGTGCGGCTGGCCACCGAGCCGGACGGGCGCGCGCTGGGCGTCGTCACCTCCTCGGCGCGGCACCACGAGCTGGGGCCGATCGCGCTGGCGGTCGTCAAGCGGAACGTCCCGGTGGACGCGGTGCTGCTGGCCGGGACGGTGCCGGCGACGCAGGACGTGATCGTCCCGCAGTAGCCGCAGGGCCCGCTTGGGGCCGCCGGCTGCCGGGCGGCGGGTCAGACCTCGACGAGGACGGTGAACGGGCCGTCGTTCACCAGCGCCACCTGCATGTCGGCGCCGAACCGGCCGGTCTCGACCTTGGCGCCGAGCTCGCGCAGCCGGGCGACCACCTCGTCCACCAGCGGCTCGGCGACGGGGCCGGGGGCGGCGGCGTTCCAGGTGGGCCGGCGGCCCTTGCGGGCGTCACCGTAGAGGGTGAACTGGCTGATCACCAGCAGCGGGGCGCCGAGGTCGGAGCAGCTCTGTTCGACGCCCTCCTCGTTCGCGGGGAGCAGCCGCAGCGTCCACAGCTTGCGGGCCAGCTGGGCGGCCTTGGCCGGGGTGTCGTCGTGGGTCGCGCCGACCAGGACGCAGAGTCCGGGCCCCTCGATCGCGCCGACGGTCTCTCCGGCCACCGTCACCCGGGCCTCGGTCACTCGCTGCACCACTGCTCGCATGCCGCCATTGTGCCGGAGCGCCCGGAGCCGTCCGACCGCCCCCGGTCGCTCCCGGTCGCTCCCGGGCCGCCGCGAAGGGCGCCGGGCCGGGCGCCGCGAAGGGGCGTGCATGAGGGTGGCGCGCGCTGGGTGGTGCACGCCTGCGCGGGGTCGGGCGCCGCGCTTCCTGCGGAAAGTCCCGGTCGTATCAGCCACCCCCGTTCGCCAGGGGGCCGTTCGGGTGCACGGGCGGTGCGCCCGCGCCGGGCGGGGTGGCACGCTGGGGGACCGTACGGAGGGCCCGGCGCGCCACATGGTCCGCCGCACCGGGCCGGGTTCGGCCGGGTGGCCGAGCCGATGGGTCAGGCGTTCTGGCGGTGTCGCCCCGGCGGGTGGTTCCGGCCGGGACCCGGAACCCCCGGGGGGTGGCCGGGCGTGCCAACGGACGGGACGCGCGAGCCCGTCGAGGGACGGGCCGGGCGGGCGGCAGGGACGGGGTGCCGCGAGCGGGCGGGATCGGACGACGGCAGGTGATGGTGGATGGACGCGAGCAGCGCTGCGTGGGACCGGTCCGGGCGGGTGGTCGAGGTGGTCGAGGTGGTCGGGGACGGCGCGGGCCCAGGGGTGCCGGGGGTGGTGCCGGAGCCGCAGCTGGAACGGCTGGGCCTGGACCAGCTGAGGGTGCTGCGCCGGGAGACGATGGAGCAGGAGGCCGACCTCTCCTACCTGCGGCGGCTGCTGCACGGCCGGATGGACATCCTGCGCGCCGAGCTCGACCGCCGGCCCGGTGCGGTCCGCGCGGCGGGTCCCGAGGGCGCCGGAGGCCTCCCCGGCGACCTGCTGGACCGCCTCCCGGCCATCCTGACCGACGCGCCCTCCACCGTGCGGCGCTCGGCCCGGCACGTCACGCTCCGGCCGCCGCGCACCCACGAGTCGCAGCTGGAGGCGGACGCGCTGATGGGGGACGTCCAGCTGGCCGACCTGGCCGCGCACCCGGCCGAGGACCTGCTGGCCGCGCTGGAGCGGCTGCGCGCGCACGAGCGCGAGGTGTCCGGGCGCCGCAACCGCCTGCTGCGGACGGCCGACGGTTGCAATGCCGAGATCACCCGCAGGTACCGTGATGGGGAAGCACGGGTCGACGACCTGCTCGCAGGAGGGCCGCTCTGACCGGGTGAGGCGCCAGGGGCGGGTGGGCCCGGCCCGACCCGGTCCACCCCCGCCCCCGGAAGGCCTCCGCCATGTCCCAGTCCGCCACCCCTCCCGTGCTCGCCGAGGTCATACGCTCGGGCTTCACCGAGGGCCGGCACCACGGCTCGCTGGTGCTGCTCGCCGCCGACGGCTCGGTCGAGTTCGCGCTCGGCGACCCCGGTGCGCCGGTCTTCCCCCGGTCGACGGCCAAGCCGTTCCAGGCCGTGGCCACGCTGCGGGCCGGGCTGGAGCTGGAGGGGGCGCTGCTGGCGCTGGCGGCCTCCAGCCACTCTGCAGAATCGTTTCACCTGGACGGGGTCCGGAGCATCCTCGGCTCCGCGGGCCTGGACGAGTCCGCCCTGCGCACCCCGGCCGACCTGCCGCTGGACGAGACCGAGGCGGAACTGCTTCTCGGATCCGGCGGCCTGCGCGCCCCGATCCTGATGGACTGCTCCGGCAAGCACGCCGGCTGGCTGGCCGCCTGCGTCGCCAACGGCTGGGACACCGAGGGCTACCTCGACCCCGGGCACCCGATCCAGCGGCTGGCCCGCGAGGCCCTGGAGGAGGGCACCGGCGAGACCGCCGCGCACGCCGGCGTGGACGGCTGCGGCGCCCCGCTGCTGGCCGTCACGCTGACCGGCCTGGCCCGCGCCTACCGCGGACTGCTGCTGGCCGCCGAGGGCACCGCGCAGCGCCGGGTGGCCGACGCGATGCGCGCCCACCCCGAGTACGTGGCCGGCACCCGCCGGGCCGACACCTGGCTGATGCGGGCCGTCCCCGGGACGCTCTCCAAGATGGGCGCCGAGGCCGTCCAGGTGGTGGCGCTGCCGGACGGGCGGGCACTCGCCTTCAAGATCGACGACGGTGGCGAGCGGGCCCGCGGCCCGGTGCTGGCGGCCGCGCTGCGCCGTCTCGGGGTGACCGGCGCGGACGAGGCCGTCGAGCGGATCGGCGCGGCCCCGCTGCTGGGCGGCGGCGTTCCGGTCGGCGAGGTGCGGGCGGCGTTCTAGGGTCTGTCTTCAAACCCGCGTCTGCGGGGCGACGCCGGGGCACGCCCGTCGCCGCCCCGGTCGGCCGGTGGTGCAGGACGCCCGCCCGGACGCCCCCGGGACGCCCGCCCGGACGCCCGCCGGACGCCGGTGGCGGCCGTCGGCGTGCGGGCGGACCGGGTGCGGTGCACGGTGGACCGGGGGCCGTCGCACAGCTGAGGGAGTCCGTCATGACTGACCACGTGTACCGGGTGACCGAGATCGTCGGGTCCTCGACCGAGAGCGTCGACGCCGCGATCCGCAACGGGGTGGAGCGGGCGTCCCGGACGCTGCGCAACCTCGACTGGTTCGAGGTGACGCAGGTCCGGGGGCACCTGGAGGACGGCCGGGTGAAGCACTTCCAGGTCGGTCTGAAGCTCGGCTTCCGGCTGGAGGACTGACCGCGGTCAGCGCTCGGGGAGCACCAGCGGCACGCCGGTGCGCGGGTGCGCCAGCACCTCGACCGGATGGCCGTACACCTCGCTGAGCAGCGGTGCGCGCAGCACCTCGGCGACCGGTCCGTCCGCGACCGTCGCCCCGTTCGCCAGCAGCACCACCCGGTCCGCGTGGGCCGCCGCCAGGGACAGGTCGTGGAGCACCACGACCACGCCGTCCCCGGCGGCGGCGCGCTCCCGGGCGATCCGCAGCACCAGCTCCTGGTGGCGCAGGTCGAGGGCGGCGGTCGGCTCGTCCAGGAGGAGCAGCGGCGCGCGCTGGGCCAGCACCCGGGCCAGTGCCACCCGGGCCCGCTCGCCGCCGGACAGGGCGGTGAACGGGCGCCCGGCGAAGGCGGTCGACTCGGTGGCCGCCATCGCCTCGGCGACCACCGCCCCGTCCTCGGCGGCGGCCGTCGTGCCGGCCCACGGGGCGCGGCCCATCCGGACCACCTCGCCGGCCGGGAACGGGAAGGACAGCTCGGCGGACTGCGGCAGCAGCGCCCGGTGCAGGGCGAGTTCGGCGGCGCCGTAGTCGGCGAGCGGGCGGTCGAGCAGCCGGACCTCGCCGCCGTCCGGCCGGACGTCCCCGGCCAGCACGGACAGCAGGGTGGACTTGCCGGCGCCGTTCGGCCCGAGCAGGGCGCCCACCTCGCCCGCCGCGACCCGGACCGCGGCGCCGGCCAGCAGGTCGCGGCCGCCGGCCTGCAGCCGGACGGCCTCGGCGGTCAGCAGTGCCGTGCCGAGCGGCGGTCGTGCGGGCGTCCTCCGGTGGGTGCGCAGTCTCACGCCCAGCCTCCCTGCCTGGTCCTGGTCCGGCGCAGCAGCCAGAAGAAGAACGGGCTGCCGATCAGCGCGGTGAGCACGCCGAGCGGCAGTTCGGCCGGTGCGGCGAGGGTCCGGGCGGCCAGGTCGGCGGCCACCAGCACCAGGGCGCCGCCGAGGGCCGAGGCGGGCAGCAGGAAGCGGTGTCCCGGCCCGGCCAGCATCCGCAGCAGGTGCGGGACGACCAGCCCGACGAAGCCGATGATGCCGCTGACCGCGACGGCCGCGGCGGTGAGCAGCGCGACCACGGTGATCAGCACCAGCCGCATCCGCTCGACGTCCACCCCGAGGTGGCGGGCCGGGCGCTCGCCGAGGGCCAGCAGGTCCAGCCGGCGGGCGTACAGGGGCGCGACGGCGAGCCCGGCCGCGGCGAAGGGCAGGACGGCGAGGACCTTGCCCCAGGTGGCCTGGGAGAGCGAGCCGAGCTGCCAGAATGTGACCTGGCTGATCGCGGCGGAGTCGGCGGTGAACAGCAGGAGCCCGATCAGCGCGCCGCAGAAGGCGTTGACGGCGACCCCGGTGAGGATCAGCGTGACGACCTCGGTGCGCCCGCCGGACCGGGCGAGCAGGTACACCCCGAAGACCGTCACCAGGCCGGCGGCGAAGGCCGCCGCGCTGGCCGTCCACGCCCCGAAGGCGTCGAGGCCGAGCACGATGCAGGCGACCGCGCCGACCGCGCCGCCCGAGGAGACGCCGATCACCGCGGGTTCGGCGAGCGGGTTGCCGAACACGCCCTGCATCAGCGCTCCGGCGCAGCCGAGCGAGGCGCCGACCAGCAGGGCGAGCACCACCCGGGGCAGCCGGACGTTCCACAGCACCGACTCGGGCACCCGGTCCAGCGCGTGGCCGCCGAGCCCGAGCCGGTGGGCGCCGGAGGCGAGGATGTCGCCGAGCGGGATGCGGTAGGCGCCGACGCCGGCCGCGAGCAGGGCGCAGAGCACCAGGGCGGCGGCGAGCGCGGTCACGAGCAGCGGCGCGCGGTTGCGCGTGCGGGGTGTCGGGAGGCCCGTCTCCCGTACGTCGGTGGTCACTTGGCGTCGCCCGGGTAGAGCTGGGCGGTGATCTCGCGCAGCACCCGGGGGGTGCGCGGGCCGTAGCTGAGCAGTTGGCCGTCCTCGATCGAGACGATCCGGCGGTCGAGTCCGGCCGGGGTCTGGGCGACGCCGGGGAGCTTGAGCAGGCCGTCGACGCCGCCGACCGACTCCAGGCCCTTGCTCATCACCAGGATCGCGTCGGGCGCGGCCTTGACCAGGGCCTCGCTGGTGAGCGGGGTGAAGTCGCCGGTGAGGCCGGCCGCGGTGCCGGCGTCCGTGCCGCCGACCGCCTCGATCAGCGAGCCGGCGCCGGAGGCGGGCCCGCCGAGCAGGTAGACGGAGGCGCTGCCGCGCAGGTAGAGGAAGGCGACCTTGGGGTGCCGGCCGGCGGCGTCTCGCTGACCTCCGGCGGCTCGGGCGCCACGCTGGCCGCCACCGGCGCGGACACCCCGGTCGTCCCGCTGCTGGCCACCGCGGCCGGTCTGCTGCTGGTCGGCGGCAGTGTCACCGTCCTGGTGCGCGGCCGCCGCGGCGCGCGGTCCTGACGCACCCCCGGGACGCGCGACGGCCCCGGCGAGCAGCTGCTCGCCGGGGCCGTTCCGTCGGTGGCGTCGGTGGCGCCGGTCGCGCCGGTGGCGCGGTCAGGCGCTCAGCGGGTAGCGGGTGTCCAGGTCCCGGAAGACCGCGCCGTTGAGCGCGAAGGCGCGCTTGCACTCCTCGACCACCCGGCGGCGCTCGACCTCGTCCATCGCCGCGCCGGCCGCGTCCAGCCGGGCCCGGTAGTCGCGCTTGAAGGCGGCCGGGTTGTCGACCTCCTCGAAGACGTAGAACCGCACGCCGTCGCCCTTGCGCTCGAAGCCCCAGGTCCGCTCGGCGATGCCGCGGATGATCTGACCGCCGGACAGGTCCCCCAGGTAGCGGGTGTAGTGGTGCGCGAGGTAGCCGGCGGGCCAGTCCTCGGCCAGTTCCGCGACCCGCGCCGCGTACGCCGCGGTGGCGGGCAGCGGCTCCAGCCCGTCCCGCCAGCGGGGGCCGCGCAGGTGCTCCAGGTCGCGTTCGACGGCGGCGGTGCGCAGCAGGGCCCGGTCGATGAAGGGGCCGGTCAGCGGGTGTTCGGCGAGCTGTCCGGCGCGGCTCTCCAGGGCCCGGTAGACGTACCAGAGCTGTCCGGTGAGGTCGGCGTAGGCCTCGACGCCGAGCTGCCCGCCGAGCAGTCGGCTCATGAACGAGGACTGCTCCGCGGCCTCGTGCTCCTCGCTGCTGGCGGTGCGGAGCACGGTCGAGAACGGGACGGGCTCGGGCGTGGGCATGCGGCCTCCAGGGATCGGATCAGGCCCCGACTATTTTGGTTAGCCTAACCTAATCTGCCATGATGCCGACGGGGTGTCGGCAAGACCGGGCGCACCCGGACACGGCGAAGGCCGGGGCCCTGCGGACGAATCCGCGGACCCCGGCCTCCGACTGCCCCGACCTGTCTCGAACGCCCTGATCGAACGAGATCGGAACGACGGCTCAGTGGCCGCCCTGCTCCGCCAGGCGCTTGATCGAAGCGGTGACCTCGGCCTCGGCCTCGGCGCGGCCGACCCAGTTGGCACCCTCGACGGACTTGCCGGGCTCCAGGTCCTTGTAGACCTCGAAGAAGTGCTGGATCTCCAGGCGGTCGAACTCCGACACGTGGTGGATGTCCCGCAGGTGCTCCCAGCGCGGGTCGGTCGCCGGGACGCACAGCAGCTTGTCGTCGCCGCCGGCCTCGTCGGTCATCTGGAACATGCCGATGGCGCGGCACTTGATGAGGCAACCCGGGAAGGTCGGCTCGTCCAGGATGACCAGGGCGTCCAGCGGGTCGCCGTCCTCGCCGAGCGTGCCCTCGACGTAGCCGTAGTCGGCCGGGTAGCGGGTCGAGGTGAAGAGCATCCGGTCGAGCCGCAGACGGCCGGTCTCGTGGTCGACCTCGTACTTGTTACGAGAGCCCTTCGGGATTTCGATAAGGACGTCGAACTCCAACGGTTCCTCCAAGGTAGGGACTGACAGAATCCAAGTGTCTCCTACGGGAGTGAGTGCTCAGGAAAGGGGCCGGTCGGTGGGAGCAGGGGGCGGGGCGGTGCACCGCCGCAGGGGGAGGGCCGCGGGGCTGTTCGGGGCGGCGCTGCTGGTCGTCGCAACGGTGCTGACCTCGGGTGGGGCGCACGCGCAGCCCTCGCCGTCGGCGAGCGGCCACAGCTCCGACCGGGGGGAGGACGACGACCGGGACGGCGGCCGCAAGGGCGACCACGGCAAGGGGCCCGCCACGTCCGGGCCGGGTGACGGTCCGACCACCCGTCCGGCCGATCCGCCCGCCACGACGGCCACTCAGGGGGCGCGGGGTCCCGCGGGCACCACCGGCGCCCCCGGAGCCCCAGGCACGCCCGGCACCCCCGGCGCCACGAGCGCCACCGCGAGCCCGGGCGGCGCCACCGCCCCGGCCGCGCGCCCGGCTCCCGCCCAGGGCGCCGTCCTGGCCTCCGTGGAGGCCGGTGCGGACGCCGCCGTCCCCACCTCCCAGGGCCTCCAGCAGGCCCTCGCCGGCGCCCTCGCCGACCGGAACCTCGGCACCGTCACCTTCGCGGTGGCCGACGCCGCCGACGGCCGGCTCCTCTACGGCTCCGGCGAGAACGTCCCCGCCACTCCCGCCTCCACCACCAAGCTGGCCACCTCGATCGCGGCGCTGTCGCTGATCCCCGGTGACACCCGGCTGAGCACCAAGGTGGTCAGGGGCGCCGACGCCGGCACCGTCACCCTGGTTGGCGGCGGGGACCCGACGCTCACCGCGCTGCCCGCCGACCAGGTGCAGATCGGCGGCCAGGCCGCCGACGCCGACACCGCGCCGGCCTCGCTCGACGCCCTCGCCCGGCAGACCGCCGCCGCCCTGAAGGCCGCCGGCACCACGAGCGTGCACCTGGACTACGACCTGTCGATGTACACGGGCAGCCCGCAGCACAAGAACCACGACGGACAGAACATCGCCCTGGTCGTCCCGTTGATGCTCGACGAGGGCAAGGTCGACCCCAGGAGCCGTGAGGAGGCGCCGGCCCGGGTCGCCGACCCCGCCGGGCAGGCGGCCGAGGCCTTCGCCGCGCTGCTCAGGGCCCAGGGCGTGGCCGTGGAGGGCAAGGCCAGGGCCGCCGCCGCCCCGGCCGCCCCCGGTGCGGCCGTCCTCGGCCGGGTGGACTCGCCGACCGTCGCCCGGCTGGTCGAGCGGCTGCTCACCACCTCCGACAACCAGCTCGCCGAGGCGATGGCCCGTCAGGTCGCCGTCGCCGCGCACCAGCCCGCCGGTTTCGAGGGCGCCGCCACCGCCGTCACCCAGGAGCTCGCCAGGCTCGGCGTGCCGATGACGGGCGTCGCGCTCAACGACGGCAGCGGCCTGCACCCCGGCAACACCGTCCCGCCGGCCGTCCTGGTCCGGCTGCTCGCGCTGGCGGCCTCCGAGCAGTACCCGGCCCTGCGCCCGGTCCTCACCGGCCTGCCGATCGCGGGCTTCACGGGCACCCTCGGCAAGCGCTACGGCTCCGGCTCGGGCTCCGCCGACGCGGCCGGTCTGATCCGAGCCAAGACCGGCACCCTCAGCGGCGTCAACACCCTGGCCGGCACGGTGGTGGACGCCGACGGCCGCCTGCTGGCCTTCGCCGTGATGACCCGCACCACCGCCCCCGTCGACACCGCCCGCGCCGCCATGGACCGCATCGCCGCCCGACTCTCCGCCTGCGGCTGCCACTGACCGGCCCCGGGCCGGGTCCGGGTTCGGCGGGTGGCTGCCGTTGACGGGTGCGAGCACGTACGGTGAGGGCATGACGAGCGCGAGTGGCGGTGCTGGCATGGTCGACTGGAATCTCGCGGTCGCAACCGCGACCAGGTTGGTGCGGCCGGGGCCGGAGGTGAGCCGGGCCGAGGCCGCGGCGGTGGTCGCCGAGCTGCGCCGGCACGCGCTGGAGGCCGAGGAGCACGTCCGGGCCTTCACCGGGATGCGGTCGAGCAGCCTCGCGGCGGCCGCCGCGACACCGGTGCTGGTGGTGGACCGCCCGGGCTGGGTGCGGGCGAACGTCGCGGGCTTCCGGACGGTGGTCCAGCCGCTGGTGGACAAGCTCCAGGCGCGCCGGGCGAGCAGTCCGACGGCGGGCGTGTTCGGCACGGTGGGCGAGAAGGCCACCGGGATCGAGGTGGGCGCGCTGCTGGCGTTCCTCTCCACCAAGGTGCTCGGCCAGTACGAGACCTTCGCCCCGGCGGAGCCGTCCCTGGAGGCGCCGGACAGCCCCGCCGCGCTGTTCGACAAGCCGCGGCTGGGGCCGGAGGGCCCCGGGCCGGGCCGGCTGCTGCTGGTGGCGCCGAACATCGTCCACGTGGAGCGGGAGCTGGACGTCGACCCGTCCGACTTCCGGCTCTGGGTGTGCCTGCACGAGGAGACGCACCGGACCCAGTTCACCGCGGTGCCGTGGCTGCGCGACCACATCCAGTCCGAGGTGCAGTCCTTCCTGGCCGAGACGGACGTCGACCCGGGTGCGCTGCTGGACCGGCTGCGGGACGCGGCGGGCTCGCTGGGCGGCGGCCCGCAGGGGGCCGGGGGCCGGGAGGGCGCGCCGTCCGCCGGGTTGATGGAGATCGTCCAGTCGCCCGCGCAGCGCGAGATCCTGGGCCGGCTGACGGCGGTGATGTCGCTGCTGGAGGGCCACGCCGACGTGGTGATGGACGGGGTCGGCCCGGCGGTGGTGCCGACGGTGGCGGAGATCCGGGAGAAGTTCCAGCAGCGCCGCGACCGCGGGGCGAACCGGCTGGACCTGGTGCTGCGCCGGCTGCTCGGGATGGACGCCAAGCTGCGGCAGTACCAGGACGGCGCGGTGTTCGTGCGCGGGGTGGTGGAGCAGGTCGGCATGGAGGGCTTCAACCGGGTCTGGACATCCCCGAACACGCTCCCGACCAAGGAGGAGATCCACGACCCGGCCGCCTGGGTCGCCCGGGTCGCGCGCTGACGGCGGCCGGCCGCGGCGGCGACGGACCCCGCCGCTAGCCGGGCGCGGGGTGGCGCAGGGTGGGCGCGGGGCGGTCAAACCCGCTCGTACGAGTGGTCCAATCGGGCAACGGGAGGGAGAAGATACGTTTCTCCATTCACCCGAACGTGGGACGGTGGTCGTACCGGTGGCGCGGGTGGCGTAGCGGGCCGCCACTTTCTGCCACCATCTGTGAGCGCCCGGTAACAGGGTGCTCACACGGGGGCGCGGCCCGGCCGCGCGAACCGTCGTCCTGTCCCCTCCGCCGAGGAGCCGTCCGCCGTGGGACCACACCCCGCCGTCGCCGCGATACGCCTGGCCGTCCGCCGCACGCTCACCGACCTCGCCGCCGAGGCCGGCACCACCTTCACCGCGCCCGTGCGCGAGCCCCGCGGGCGCCCCGCCGGCGCGCCGCTGGTGGGCGCCGCCGTCGGCACCACCCTGATCGGCAACGCCGCCCGCCACCCCTCCGGACTGCCCCGGACCCCGGCCGCCCCCGGCTCGCCGCTGGTGCTGGTCGCCGTCAGCGGCGGCGCGGACTCGATGGCGCTGGCCATCGCCGCCGCCTTCGAGGCCCCCAAGATCGGCCTGCGGGTCGGCGCCGTCACCGTCGACCACGGTCTGCAGGCCGGCTCCGCCGACCGGGCCGCCCAGGTCGCCGAACGGCTGCGATCGCTCGGCCTCGACCCGGTCGAGGCGATCCCGGTCGACGTCGGCCGGGCCGGCGGCCCGGAGGCGGCCGCCCGGGACGCCCGCTACGCGGCCCTGGACGAGGCCGCCGAGCGGCTCGGCGCGATCGCCGTCCTGCTCGGCCACACCCGCGACGACCAGGCCGAGACGGTGCTGCTGGGCCTGGCCCGCGGCTCCGGCGCGCGCTCGCTGGCCGGCATGCCCGCGCAGAAGGGCCGCTACCGCCGCCCGCTGCTGGAGCTCGACCGGGCGGCGACCCGGCAGGCCTGCTCCGCCCAGGCGATCCCGGTCTGGGACGACCCGCACAACTGTGACCCCGCCTACACCCGCTCCCGGGTCCGCCACGAGGTGCTGCCGGTGCTGGAGAAGCACCTGGGCGGCGGCGTGGTCGAGGCGCTGGCCCGGACGGCGCGGCTGTTCCGCGACGACGCGGACGCCCTCGACCAGTGGGCCTCCCTGGCCGAACGCGACCTCCGGACCGGGGAAGGCACCCTGGACGCCGTGAAACTCGCCGAACTGCCGCCCGCCGTCCGCCGCCGGGTGCTGCGCCGGGCCGCGCTCCGGGCGGGCTGCCCGGCCGGCGACCTGTTCGCGCGGCACCTCGAGACGATCGACCTGCTGGTCACCGGATGGCGCGGCCAGGGGCCGTTGCACCTACCCGGGGGCGTCGAGGCCACCCGCAGGTGTGGCACGCTGGTCTTTCGGCGGCAGGGCGACTGACGGGCTGGCATGCCCCGGGGTGGCCGGCCGCCGGCCACACAGACCCCGAACGTTTGAGGACGTATCCCCGGTGGACCAGAACGACATGGGCGCTGACCTCGCGAAGGTGCTCATCAGCAAGGACGAGATCGACGCCAAGCTCCTGGAGCTGGCCGAGCGCATCGACCGGGACTACGCAGGCAAGGACCTGCTGATCGTCGGCGTCCTCAAGGGGGCCGTGATGGTCATGGCCGACCTCGCCCGCGCCCTGCACTCGCAGGTCACCATGGACTGGATGGCGGTGTCGTCCTACGGCATGGGCACCAAGTCCTCCGGCGTGGTGCGCATCCTGAAGGACCTGGACACCGACATCGCCGGCCGGGACGTCCTGATCGTCGAGGACATCATCGACTCCGGTCTGACGCTGTCCTGGCTGCTGGGCAACCTGGGCTCGCGCGGCCCGGCCTCGCTCGAGGTCTGCACGCTGCTGCGCAAGCCGGACGCGGCCAAGGTCGAGATCGACGTGAAGTACGTCGGTTTCGACATCCCGAACGAGTTCGTGGTCGGCTACGGCCTGGACTACGCGGAGAAGCTGCGTAACCTGCCCTTCATCGGGACCCTCGCCCCGCACGTCTACGGGGGCTGAGAACCCCGTTCGGGCTACGGGTGGGAACAGCAGGTGGTTCCCGCCCGTTGGACCGGGCGGACAAAGAACGAAGCTGTGTCGCTGCGCTCCCGCCACCGGCGGGCGCGACTGCGGTACGGTCCAATAAAACCGCTCTTCACATGAGCACCGACCGGATGCGCCGCGGCCCACAGCCCCCCGGCGCCGTTGAGTGGCAGGAGGGACGGGGCGGCAACGCCCCGCATGGATGGACGTCAAGCGATACTTCCGTGCGCCGATCATGTGGATCGTGCTGGCCGTCCTCGCCGTCATCGTATTGATGCAGGTCGTTTCGGACTCGAACGGCTACAAGACGGTGGACACCGGTCAGGTCGTCGCAGCGATCGACGCCAAGCAGGTCAAGTCCGCGCAGATCACCACCGGTGACTCGAACACGATCAAGATCCAGCTGAAGGACGGCGCCACGCTGTCCAACGCCGGGACGGGCAAGCCGCCGTCCGGCAGCAAGTTCCAGGCCTCGTACATCGGCGACCAGGGTGTCTCGATCGCCGACAAGCTGCAGGCCCAGATCAACGACAACGACTCGAGCACGCTCTCCGAGGGCTACACCGTCAGCCCGGAGAAGCAGAGCACCTTCGTCAGCCTGCTGCTGTCGATGCTCCCGATCGTCATCATCGTCCTGGTCTTCCTGTTCCTGATGAACCAGATGCAGGGCGGCGGCTCCCGGGTCATGCAGTTCGGCAAGTCCAAGGCCAAGCTGCTCACCAAGGACACCCCGAAGACGACCTTCGCGGACGTCGCGGGTGCCGACGAGGCCGTCGAGGAGCTCCACGAGATCAAGGAGTTCCTCCAGGAGCCGGCGAAGTTCCAGGCCGTCGGCGCCAAGATCCCCAAGGGCGTGCTGCTCTACGGCCCGCCCGGCACCGGCAAGACCCTGCTGGCGCGCGCCGTCGCCGGCGAGGCCGGGGTGCCGTTCTACTCCATCTCGGGCTCCGACTTCGTCGAGATGTTCGTCGGTGTCGGCGCCAGCCGCGTCCGCGACCTCTTCGAGCAGGCCAAGGCGAACGCCCCGGCGATCGTCTTCGTCGACGAGATCGACGCCGTCGGCCGGCACCGCGGTGCGGGTCTCGGCGGCGGCCACGACGAGCGCGAGCAGACCCTCAACCAGCTGCTGGTCGAGATGGACGGCTTCGACGTCAAGGGCGGCGTGATCCTGATCGCCGCGACCAACCGCCCCGACATCCTGGACCCGGCGCTGCTGCGCCCGGGCCGCTTCGACCGCCAGATCGCGGTGGAGCGCCCCGACCTCCAGGGCCGTCTGGACATCCTGAAGGTCCACCAGAAGGGCAAGCCGATCGCGCCCGACGTCGACCTGTCGGCCGTCGCCAAGCGCACCCCCGGCTTCACCGGTGCGGACCTGTCGAACGTCCTCAACGAGGCCGCTCTGCTGACCGCCCGCTCGGACAAGAAGCTGATCGACAACGGCATCCTGGACGAGGCGATCGACCGCGTCGTGGCCGGTCCGCAGAAGCGCACGCGGATCATGTCCGACAAGGAGAAGAAGATCACCGCGTACCACGAGGGCGGTCACGCCCTGGTCGCGGCGGCCTCCCCGAACGCGGACCCGGTGCACAAGATCACCATCCTGTCCCGCGGCCGGGCCCTCGGCTACACCATGGTGCTGCCGGACGAGGACAAGTACTCCACCACCCGCAACGAGATGCTCGACCAGCTGGCCTACATGCTGGGCGGGCGCGCGGCGGAGGAGCTGGTCTTCCACGACCCGACCACCGGCGCCTCGAACGACATCGAGAAGGCCACCGCCACCGCGCGGGCCATGGTCACCCAGTACGGCATGACCGAGCGCCTGGGCGCGATCAAGTTCGGCACCGACAACTCGGAGCCGTTCCTGGGCCGCGAGATGGGCCACCAGCGCGACTACTCGGAAGAGGTCGCCGGGCTGGTGGACGAAGAGGTCAAGAAGCTCATCGAGAACGCGCACAACGAGGCCTGGGAGATCCTGGTCGAGAACCGCGACGTGCTCGACAACCTGGTTCTGGAGCTCCTCGAGAAGGAGACCCTGAACAAGGAGCAGATCGCCGAGATCTTCGCCCCCGTGGTCAAGCGCCCGGCCCGGCCGGCGTGGACGGGTTCCTCCCGCCGCACGCCGTCCACCCGGCCCCCGGTGCAGTCCCCGAAGGAGCTGGCGCTCACCAACGGCGCCGCCACGACCGACACCGCCCCGGTGGACGTCGTGAAGCTCCCGCCGCTGCCGACCGCGGAGCCGCCCGCGGAGGGCTGATCCGGCCCACCGTGCGAACGGAATGGATGCCGCGTCACCGGGGTTTGTACCCTGGAGGCGCGGCATCCGTGCTGCTCAGCAAAGTCGTCCCTAGTAAGCGAGGCCCGCATGATCGACCCGGTGACGCTCGACGGTCCGCCCGCCGTCGGGACCTTCGACCAGAAGCGGGCCGAGAACGCCGTGCGGGAGCTGCTGCTCGCGGTCGGTGAGGACCCGGACCGCGAGGGCCTGCTGGAGACCCCGGCCCGGGTGGCGCGCGCCTACAAGGAGATATTCGCGGGCCTGTGGCAGGAGCCGGAGGACGTCCTCACGACCACCTTCGACCTCGGCCACGACGAGATGGTCCTGGTGAAGGACATCGAGCTGACCTCGGTCTGCGAGCACCACCTGGTGCCGTTCCGCGGCGTGGCCCACGTCGGGTACATCCCGTCCCCCAGCGGCAAGATCACCGGTCTGTCCAAGCTCGCCCGGCTGGTCGACGTCTACGCCCGCCGCCCGCAGGTGCAGGAGCGGCTGACCAGCCAGGTGGCCGACGCGCTGATGCGGATCCTGGAGCCGCGCGGGGCGATCGTCGTGGTCGAGTGCGAGCACATGTGCATGTCGATGCGCGGCATCCGCAAGCCCGGCGCCAAGACCATCACCTCCTGCGTCCGCGGCCAGCTGCGCGACCCGGCCACCCGGGCCGAGGCGATGAGCCTGATCATCGGCCGCTAGCGGCCCCGGCGGGGTCCCGGCGGCCCCGGCGGGGTTCAGAGCACCTCGCGCTCCGCGTGCGGCGGGGCCGGGGTGCCCAGGGCGTTGCGGCGCTCGGGCATCCGCAGGGTGACCATCCGCCGCCAGCCGAAGGCCCGGTCGTACAGGTAGAGGGCGTGCACCCCGAGGGTGACCACGGCCAGCTGCCAGCGCGGCCAGCGCAGGATCCGCGCCATCCGGGACGTCACCGCGAGGCCGACGTCCCGGTGGGTGCGGATCTCGCCGCGGGCGCTGGTCTCCAGGGTGTGCCGGATGTACGGCCCGTGGCCCTCGGCGCGCAGCCGCAGCAGCTCCTCGTGGCAGTACGCGAGGTGGTCGTCCTCGTCGGCGGAGATCATCCGCACCGCCCGGCCGAGGTCCGGGTTGTCCCCGTAGACCCTGACCAGCTGGCGCATCTGCTCGGCGGCGCGCTGCTCGGTGACCCGGCTGTGCGCGAGGTAGGTGATGATCTCGCGGTCGGTCAGCGGGAGGTCGCTGTTCAGCCGCTCGTGCGAGAGGCCGACGCCCTTGCGCTCCAGCAGCATGCAGTAGTCGGCCTCCTCCGGGACGGGCACCTTGGGCAGGCCGCGCTTCTTCAGCAGCTGGCTGAAGATCCGGCCGTGCTTGCGCTCGTCGGCGCCGTGCCGGGCGATCTTGGGGGCGAGGACCGGATCCCGGGTGAGGACCGTGATCCGCTCGTTCTCCCAGCCGCCCTGGTCCTCGCCGCCCGCCGCGATGCTGCAGAACAGCTGGTACGCCTGGTCGTTCCGGTAGATCTCGTTGAAGAGCGATCGGGTGCTCAGCACGGCGCCTCCTGCGCGGATCCGGGTGGCGCCCGCCGGGGGTCGGACGGGCGGCCGCGATACGTTCCCCCGGGCGGCCGGCCGGCCGGGGCGACCGGCCGGTAGTCACCCGCATGCGTCAGCCGAGGTGCTCGCCGATCCACTCCAGCGAGGACGGCAGCTCGCGGGTCCAGCTGTCGAAGTTGTGGCCGCCGTCGTCCAGGTACTGCGAGTCGATCCGGAACTGCGGGTTGGCCGCGGCCACCTGCTGGGCGTGCTCGACGAACTGCACGGTCTGGGCGAAGTCGCCCTCCTTGCGGGAGGAGACCACCAGCAGCGACAGCGCCGGGGCCGGGAGGTTCTGCAGCCGCCAGTTGAGGTCGCTCTGCTGGGCCAGGGCGTTGTCCCCGCCGAACAGGCTGCCACCGGTGAACTGGTCCTCCTTCACCTTGAAGTCGCCGTGCAGGCCGACCGCGCTGCCGTAGACGTTCGGGGAACGCATCGCCAGCCGCAGTGCGCAGCTGCCCCCGGTCGAGTAGCCGAAGACGGACCAGGAGGCCGCGGAGCGGCCGGTGCGGTAGGTGGCGCGCAGCGCGTCCGGCACGTCCTTGGTGAACCAGGTCTCGCTGCGCGGGCCGCCGGGGACGTCCACGCACTCGGTGTCGCGCGGCGCCGCGACGGTCGGGCGGGCCATCACCACGATGGTCGGCGGCATCTTGCCGGACTTCTGCATCTCGGTCACGGTGTGCACCAGCGGCAGCTCCTTGAGCAGGTTGAGCGTGGTGCCGGGGTAGCCGGCCAGGGCCACCATGACCGGGAAGCGGACCAGCGCGAACTTCGGGTCGAAGTACTCGGGCGGCAGGTAGACGAACATCTGGTCGGACAGGCCGGTCTCCTTGCCGTTGACCCGGACCGACTCGACCTTGCCGGTCTCCTCGGGCGGGCCCTTGGGCAGGTCGGTGACCGTCTCCAGGCCGCCCTCGGTGGTCGGCTGGATCAGCTCGTCCGAGGCCGGGGCGACGCCCTTGTGGTTCTCGTTGCTGGTGAGCGCCAGCTTGGTGCCGCCGGGGCTGAGCAGGTCGTCCCAGGAGGTGTAGAACCCGAAGGAGTTGTTCACCGCCAGCGCCAGTACGGCCACCACGGAGACCTGAGTGACGGTCAGCAGGCCAAGCCGGCCGAGGACCGGCAGCGGGCGCTGGCGGGCGAGCCGGGGCCAGAGCCACAGGGTGGTGACGAGGGCCGCGGCGCCGAGGGCGAGCAGCGAGTTCACCAGCGCGTCGCTGGTCAGTTCCATGCCGTCGGCCTTCCGGTGGGACACTGTCGGTGCACGGCTTCATGGTCTGGCGGTCCGTCAGCTCGGGCCACCGCGGCTACGCCGTCCGGACGTCGGGGCGGGCCGGGAGGGCGGGGGGAGTCCGTAGGCAACCGGCGCCCTAGAATGCGGCGTCCACCGTACGTACGGCGTACCGGAGGGCCCTGCCGCGCCACGCGGCGACGGGCCCCCGGCTCCCACCCCCGGCTCAACCGCAACGCGCACTCGGCACCGGATTACCGACCGTTTCCGGATCCTTGGTATGCGCATTGCCCGATGAAGGAAATGGCATGAAGGTCCATCACGCGTCCTCCCCCGGAGTGACGGGACAGCGCCCCGCAGCCTCTACGCTGAGCTTCCATGAGCGTTCCCGTGTCCGTTGAGCCGAGCCCCGAGCAGCCGCGTCGTCGCCGCGGTCTGCAGACGCTGCGCAACCAGGCGTCGGCCGTGCCGAGGGCCTGGCTGCCCGGCGCGGTCGGGTACGCCTGTCTGCTGATCGGGCTGCTCGACATCGCCAGTGCGGTGTTCCCCAAGCTGCGCCACAGCAGGATGCACAGCTTCGCCGGGCAGCTGCCGGGCGGCACCACCACGCTGGCCGCGGTCGGCACGATGATGGTCGGCCTGCTGCTGGTGCTGCTCGCGCACGCGCTGCGCCGGCGCAAGCGGCGGGCCTGGCGGGTGGTGTGCGTGCTGCTGCCGGTCGGTGCGGCGCTGCACATCGTGCGCTGGCACCAGGTCGGCCCGGCGGTCGTCTCGCTGGTGGTCCTCGCCGTGCTGCTCGTGCACCGGCGCGAGTTCTACGCCAAGGCCGACCCGCGCACCCGCTGGCGGGCGCTGGTCAACCTGGTCGTGATGGGCACCGTCAGCGTGCTGCTGGGCCTGCTGATCGTGAGCACCCGGACCAAGTACGAGATCGGCCACCCCGGTCTGGGCGAGCGGCTCGAGCACGTCGGGTACGGACTGTTCGGCTTCGAGGGGCCGATCCGTTACAACAACATCCGGATGTCCGACCTGGTCGCCTACCTGCTCGGCGGGCTCGGTCTGCTGACCGCCTTCACCACCGCCTACCTGGCGCTGCGACCTGGCAAGCCGAAGCCGGAGCTGACCGCCGAGGACGAGGAGAAGGTCCGCGCGCTGCTCGCCCGGCACGGCGAGCGCGACTCGCTCGGCTACTTCGCCCTGCGCCGCGACAAGAGCGTGCTCTTCTCGCCCACCGGCAAGGCCGCGATCTCCTACCGCGTGGTCTCCGGCGTGATGCTGGCCTCCGGCGACCCGGTCGGCGACGTGGAGGCCTGGCCGGGCGCGATCAAGGTGTTCATGGCCGAGGCGCGCGAGCACGCCTGGGTGCCGGCCGTGATGGGCTGCAGCGAGGTCGGCGGCGAGGTCTGGACCCGTGAGGCGGGCCTGGACGCCCTGGAGCTGGGCGACGAGGCGATCGTCGACACCGCCTCCTTCTCGCTCTCCGGCCGGGCCATGCGCAACGTGCGCCAGATGGTCAAGCGGATCGAGCGCAACGGCTACTCCTGCCAGGTGCGCCGGGTCTCCGACCTCTCCCCGGCGGAGCGGTACCGGATCGCCGACGCGGCCGCCCGCTGGCGCGGCACCGACACCGAGCGCGGCTTCTCGATGGCCCTCGGCCGCTTCGGCGACCCGCTGGACGAGGACTGCGTGGTGGTCACCGCGCACAAGGCCCCGGAGGAGGGCGAGGGCGGCGACGACCTGAAGGCCGTGCTGCACTTCGTGCCCTGGGGGCCGGACGGCATCTCGCTGGAGCTGATGCGCCGCGACCGCGCCGCCGACCCGGGCCTGAACGAGCTGCTGATCGTCGCCGCCCTGCAGGCCGTGCCCGCGATGGGCGTGCGCCGGGTGTCGCTGAACTTCGCGATGTTCCGCTCGGCCCTGGCCCGCGGCGAGCGGATCGGCGCCGGCCCCGTCCTGCGGGCCTGGCGCGGGCTGCTGGTGTTCCTCTCCCGCTGGTTCCAGATCGAGTCGCTGTACAAGTTCAACGCCAAGTTCCAGCCCGAGTGGGAGCCGCGCTTCCTGGTCTTCCCGAGCACCAGGGACCTGCCGCGGATCGGTTTCGCCGCGATGCAGGCCGAGGCCTTCATCACGCTCGGCATGCCGCGCTTCGGCCGCCGGCGCCAGCGCGAGGGGCTGATGCCCGCCCCGGCCGCCCACGAGGTCACCGAGGCCGCCTGAGGCCGCCCGGAGCGCCGCCGCGTGGACGGGGCCCCCGCCGAGGATCCTCGGCGGGGGCCCCGTCCGATAATGGAGGACATGAGCAACTCGCCGTCCTTCTCCCTGCCGGCCGGACTGCCGCGGCTCGACCGCTGCGCCGTGATGGGCGTGGTCAACGTCACGCTCGACTCCTTCTCGGACGGCGGCCTGTGGCACGACCCCGCCAAGGCGATCGCGCACGGGCTCGCCCTGCGCGCCCGCGGCGCCGACCTGGTGGACGTGGGGGGCGAGTCCACCCGCCCCGGCGCCCGGCGGGTGCCCGAGGAGGAGGAGCTGCGCCGGGTGCTGCCGGTGGTGCGCGAGCTGGCCGGGGCGGGGGTGGTGGTCTCCGTCGACACCATGCGCGCCTCCGTCGCCGAGCAGGCCGTCGCGGCCGGCGCCGCGCTCGTCAACGACGTCTCCGGCGGCCTGGCCGACCCGGCGATGGCCCGGGTGGTCGCCGAGACCGGCGCACCCTTCGTGGTGATGCACTGGCGCGGGCAGTCCGCCGACATGGAACGGCTGGCGGTCTACGACGACGTGGTGACCGACGTGGTCGGCGAGCTCACCGGCCGGGTCGAGGCGCTGCTGGCGGCCGGGGTCAAGGAGGAGCAGCTGATCCTCGACCCGGGGCTCGGCTTCGCCAAGACCGCCGAGCACAACTGGGCACTGCTCGGCCGGCTGGACGCGCTCACCGCGCTCGGCCGTCCCGTCCTGGTGGCCGCATCGCGCAAGCGGTTCCTGGGTACGCTGCTCGCCGACCCGCAAACCGGGGAGCTGCGCCCGGCGCGGGAGCGCGACGACGCGACCGCCGCGGTGTCGGTGCTGTCGGCCCAGGCCGGCGCCTGGGCGGTGCGGGTGCACGACGTGTCCGGCACGGCGGACGCCGTGCGGGTGGTCGCGGCCTGGCAGCACGCGGCCCGACGAGGGGTGAGGGAGGGTCTGTGACAGGTGACGGCAGGCTGAGCGGCGGGACGGCCGGCCGGGCCCGCGAGGCGGACCTGGAGGCCGTGCTCGCGGCGAACCGGGCGCTCTACCAGGCGCTGGAGGAGGGGGACCTGGAGGCGGTCGAGGACGCCTGGCTGGGTGCCGCGGACGCCGACGACAAGGGCGGGGTGGTCTGTGTGCACCCCGGCTGGCCGGTGCTGCGCGGGCGGGCACAGGTGACCCGCTCGTACATGTTGATCATGATGAACACGGAGTACATCCAGTTCTTCCTGACCGACGTCGAGGCGGAGGTCCACGGTGATGTGGCCCTTGTCACGTGCACCGAGAACATCCTCTCCGGCGGCGAGGCGGAGGAGGAGGGCGAACTCGGACCGCTGGTCGGCGGAAAGGTCGTCTCGACGAATCTCTTCCGCCGCACCCCGGCCGGGTGGAAGCTCTGGTCGCACCACGGTTCACCCGTTCTGACCAGCGGCGACGAGGACGACGAGGACTGATCCGGGAGTTACCCGAAAACCGCCGCCGGGAGGTCGCCCGGGAATTTCCGAGTGGTCACCGAACGTTCACGTCAATCGCCATTCCGGTGCGCGTGGCGACGGTTCGTGCCGGGTAGGACGGTCAGGCGGTGTCCGCCCCCGCGGGTAGATTCGAAACGGAGTGGCGGGCCTGCTGCCCGCCTTCGCCCTGCCCGTCCATGTCATTCTCCGGGTGGGGCCCGTCCGACTGGGAGCAGTGATTCGTTTGCTGGACCGCGTCACCCTGCGGGGTCTGCGTGCCCGGGGCCACCACGGCGTCTTCGAGCGCGAGCGCGTCGAGGGCCAGACCTTCGTGGTCGACCTCGTGCTGTACCTGGACACCCGCCCCGCCGCGTCCGGCGACGACCTCACCCGCACGGCGCACTACGGCATCGTGGCCGAGGAGGTCACCGCGATCATCGCCGGGGAGCCGGTCGACCTGATCGAGACCCTCGCCCAGCGCATCGCCGACCAGTGCCTGAAGCACGAAGCGGTCGAGGAGGTCGAGGTGACCGTGCACAAGCCCGACGCCCCGATCACCGTGCCGTTCGACGACGTGACCGTGACCATCCACCGGAGCCGCGCATGACCGCCGCTGCGCGCCCCGCAGTTGTAGAGGCCCAGCCTCCCCGAGTAGAGGACGCCCGATGAGCACCAGCGACCCGACCGCCTCGCCGACCACGTTCGACCTGGAGAGCCGGGTGGACTCCGCCGACACCACGCTGCACAGCCAGCGGTGCGCGGTGATCGCACTGGGCAGCAACCTGGGCAACCGCCTGGACACCCTCCAGGGGGCCGTCGACGCCCTGGCCGACACCCCCGGACTCAAGATCAAGTCGGTCTCCGCCGTCTACGAGACCGAGGCCATGGGCGGCCCCGACGAACAGCCCAACTACTACAACGCGGTCGTCGTGCTGCGCACCACGCTGCCCCCGCGCGACCTGCTGGAGCGCGGCAACGCGATCGAGGACGCCTTCGGCCGGGTCCGGACCGTCCACTGGGGCCCGCGCACCCTGGACGTCGACATCCTCGCCTACGAGGGCGTGCTCAGCGACGACCCGCAGCTGCTGCTGCCGCACCCGCGCTCGCACGAGCGGGCCTTCGTGCTCGCCCCCTGGCTGGACGCCCAGCCGGAGGCCGAGGTGCCCGGGCACGGGCAGGTCGCCGAACTGCTGCGGGCCCTCGGCGGCCCGGACGCGCAGGGCGTGTGGCGCCGCGAGGACATCCGGCTGACGCTGCCGGAGTGACCGCCCCCGGCCGGGCGGCCGGGGAACCAGACCGGGGGCCCGGCCGTACGACTAGGTGTCCGCCGTTCGCGCGGTGGTCCGCCCGGCCGGGCCCGGTACGGTGGCCTGGCGCCGCCGTGCCGGACCACCGGGCGGCCGGCCGGCTCTGGTAACCCCGGGAAGGACCTCCTCCGAGTGAAGCTGCTTCGCCTCCGTCTGCTGGTCGGCATCACCGCTGCCACGACGGCGCTGTGCTGGGCCGGCGCCAAGTTGTGGGCCTCCCTGGACACGCTGCCGGCGGTGCCGGTCGCGGCGCCGGTGGTGCTGGCCGCGGTGGCGGTGATCCTGCTGGCCACCGCGCTGTCGCTGCGCTCCCGGCTGAAGGCGGTGCGCGAGCGGCAGCCCGGCGCGAAGGGCGTCGACCCGCTGCTCGCGGCCCGGGCGGTGGTGCTCGGCCAGGCCAGCGCGCTGGTCTCGGCGGTGGTCACCGGCGTCTACGCGGGCGCCGGGATCTTCCTGCTCGGCGAGCTGGACGTGCCGGCCCGCAAGGACCAGGCAGTCACGGCCGGGCTCGCGGTGCTGGCGGGAGCCGCGGTGATAGCGGCGGCGCTCTGGCTGCAGCACGTGTGCCGGCTGCCGGAGGACCACGACGGGCCGAGCGGTCCGGCGGCCTCGCACCGCTGAGCGGGTCCGGCGCCGCTGAGCGGTCCGCTCGCGCGGGCCGGCCCCGCAGCGCCGAACGGGGCATTCCCGGTGATCTTGAGTGAAGCGCCGGGTACGTGCGGTAAAACTTGCGCACTGTCAAGGGCGGAAGGGGACCCTGGGCTGACACGGCCCCAATTCGCACGCTAGTTTCTTGGCATGTCTCGCGGACGTCACCGTCATTCCTCCGTCCTCGGCCGGATCTTCCCCCCCACCGCCGCCGGCGTGCTGCTCGTGGCCGCGCTGGGCGCCCTGCTCTTCAGTCAGGACACCATCCTGGTGCGCTCGGTGGGCGTCGCTGCGGTGATCGCGACGCTCGGCTTCGCGCTGCTCCTGAAGCAGCGTGACAAGGCCGCCCGGGCCGCCGCCGAGATGGCCGTCGCACAGCGCCTGCGGGCCGAGGAGCGCTTCGAGGAGCAGCTCGCGGAGGCCGAGTACGCGGCCGAGGTCGCCGAGGAGCGGGCCACCCGGTTCGGGCGGCGGCTCACCGCGGAAAAGTCCCGGCTCGCCAAGGCCGAGACGGAGATCGCCCGGCTGCTGCGGGAGCGGGCCGTGGCGGTGGCCGAGCAGGCGCTCAAGGAGGCCGAGGCGGCCCAGCGGGCGCTCGCCGCGAGCCGCCCCAAGCACCCGGCCAGCCCGGCCGCGTTCGTCCGTGCCGGCTCCGTGCTGCGGCTGCTGGCGCGGCGGGCGGCGGAGCGGGAGGCGCAGCGGGAGCGGACCGCGGGCGCGGAGGTCGCGCTGCGCGCGGCCGCGGCGCCGGCCAGGCAGGCCCCGGTCCGGCAGGCTCCGGCCGCGGTGGCCCCTGCGCCCGTCGTACCGGCCCCGGTGGCGCCCGTGGTGCCGGCTCCGGTGGCCCCTGCGGTGCCGACCCCGGCCCAGGCCCCGGCGGTGCCGGCTCCGGCCGCCCAGGCGCCGGTGCGGCCCGCGCCGGTGCGCCCGGCGCTGACCGCCACGGTCGGGCAGCTCGGCGGGGCGCCGACGGCTCCGGTCGCGGTGCCCGCCCCGGTGGAACGGCAGCGGCTGCGCCCGGCGCAGTCCGGGGCGCGCGGACAGGGCTTCAGCTTCTTCGGCCGCGGTGCTGGTACTGGTGCTGCTCCGGGTTCGGCCGTGCGTGCGGCGGCCCCGGCGCCGGCGGTGGGCAGCGTCGCCGAGCTGGGGGAGCGCACGGACCTCGCGGACGTGGTGGGCGACGAGGCGGTGGCCGCACAGGCGCAGGCCGAGGCGCAGGAGGTCCGGGAGGCCCAGGCGGCGCCCGCGCCGGAGGGCGTCGGCGAGCCGGAGGGTCGCGACGAGCCGACGGGCCGTGCGGCCGGGGACGGGGCGGTGCCCGAGGTGGTCGACCTGACCCCGGAGGAGGAGACCGAGCTGATCCAGCTCCCGGAGCTGCGCGCCTCGCGCTGAGCCCGGGGCCGCTGGAAACGGCGACGGCGCGGGAAGTCGGTCCGACCGACTTCCCGCGCCGCGGCGTTCCCGGGGGTGCCGGGACGGGCCCGGCGGGGCGTCAGAGCTGGACGCCGAAGTCCTGGGCGATGCCCGCCAGGCCGGAGGCGTAGCCCTGGCCGACGGCACGGAACTTCCACTCGCCGCCGTTGCGGTACAGCTCGCCGAAGATCATCGCGGTCTCGGTGGCGGCGTCCTCGGAGAGGTCGTAGCGGGCGATCTCGGCACCGCCGGCGGCGTTCACCACGCGGATGTAGGCGTTGCGGACCTGGCCGAAGCTCTGGCCGCGGGCGACCCCGTCGTAGATGGTGACCGGGAAGGTGATCTTGACGGCCTCGGCCGGCAGGCCGGCCAGGTTCACGTTGATCGACTCGTCGTCGCCGACGCCCTCGCCGGTGCGGTTGTCACCGGTGTGCACGACGGTGTTGTCGGGGGTGCTGGTGTTGTTGAAGAAGACGAAGTGCCCGTTGGACAGCACCTTGCCGTCCGCGTTCAGGACGATCGCGCTGGCGTCGAGGTCGAACTCGGCGCCGGTGGTGGTCCGGACGTCCCAGCCCAGGCCGACGCTGACCGCGGACAGGCCGGGGGCCTCCTTGGTCAGCGAGACGTTGCCACCCTTGGAGAGGCTCACTGGCATGGCGATTGCAGTCCCTTCGTTCGCTTTTCCCCGGACAACGCAATACTCGGGTGGGTTGGTTCCACGGAGTCCGTGAATTTCTGGTGGCCGCCAATCCCCGGGCAAAGGCGGGGCAATAACGGGGATCAGATCCGGCGGAACCGGCCCTGCAGTGACCAGATGTTCGGATTGTCGGCCAGGTCGGGGTGCATGTCGAACAGATCGGCGAGGGTGTCCTGGAGGAAGTCCCGGGCCTCGCGCCGCAGCTCGCCGTGGCGCACCACCGCGGGCGGCTCGTCCGGCAGCCAGGTCGCGCTGACCTCGACCCAGTTGAAGCGGCGGGCGAACCGCAGCAGCTCGGTGTTCTGAGTGAAGTCCAGGTCGGCGGTCTGCACCCGGGCGGCCCGGCCGCCGTCCGGGTCGCGGTCCAGCTGCTCGGCGATGTCGCACAGCGCCCACGCGAAGTCCAGCACCGGCACCCACCCCCAGGCGGTGGACAGCTCGGCGCCCTCGGCCTCCAGGTAGACGTCGCCGCAGAACAGGTCGTACCGCAGCGCGTGCACCGAGGCGGACCGGTAGTCCGTCTGCGGAGGGTCGGGGAAGCGGTTGGAGAGGGAGTAGCCGAGCTCGATCACGTAGGCCATTGTCCGGGCTGCGGGCGGTGCCGCGGAACCGGGGCGGTGCCGGTGGCGGGCGGGCGGGGGTCCGCGGACCCGCCCGGACCGGTGCGGATAACCGGGTGACCCGGCGGGGGCGGGCGCGGGATGATGGGCGCATGCCCGAGCCCATCCGCGTACGGGGGTCGGTGGTCGTCCCCGACGCCGAGCTCGTCTGGCGCTTCTCGCGTTCCTCCGGCCCCGGTGGCCAGCACGTCAACACCTCCGACACGAAGGTCGAGCTGCGCTACGACCTGGCGTCCTCCCGGGCGCTGCCCGAGGTGTGGCGCGAGCGTGCGCTGGAGCGGCTGGCCGGGCGGCTGGTGGACGGCGGGGTGCTGGTGATCCAGGCCTCCGAGTTCCGCTCGCAGTGGCGCAACCGGGAGGCGGCCGCGGCCCGGCTGTCGGCGGTGCTGACCGAGGCGTGCGCGCCGCCGCCGAAGGCCCGGCGGGCGACCAGGCCCAGCCGGGGGACGGTCGAGCGGCGACTGGCCGGCAAGCGGCACCGCTCCGAGCTGAAGCAGGGCCGGCGCTCGCCGCGGGGCGGCGAGTAGGCGGGCTCAGCCGAGGGCGCGGTACCCGCCGCGGAAGTAGAGCAGCGGCCGGCCGGCCGGGTTGGGGACCACGGCCTCCAGGACGCGGCCGAGCAGCAGCGTGTGGTCACCTGCGGGTATCCGCTGTTCGGTGCGGCACTCGACGGTGGCGAGCGCGCCGTCGATCAGCGGCGCCCCGGAGTGCGGGCCGCGCCGGTGCGGGGTGTCCGCGAAGAGCAGCCGGTCGCTGAGCCGGCCCTTCATGGCGAAGCGGGAGCCGAGCGCCTTCTGGCCCTCCGTGAGCAGCGAGACCGCCCAGGTGTCCGTCCGGGTGAGCACCTCGTCCATCCGGGAGTCCTCGCGGACCGAGATCAGCACCAGCGGGGGCTCCAGCGACACCGAGAGGAAGGACGTGGCGGTCATGCCGATGTCCTCGCCGTCCTCCGGGTCGTGGACGGTGACCAGGCTGACGCCGGCGGCGAGCTGGGAGAGTGCTGCCCGGAACTCGTCGGGCGTGGCCTGGGTGGCAGCTTCGGGCTGCGGGGACGGGTACACGTACCGCACGGTAGCCGGAGGCCGCCGCGCTCTGCATCGGGCCGAGGTCGTAGGACCACCGGCGCGGGCCGGGGTCACGGGCGGTGGCGGGACCCGCCCCCCGCGAGGTGGTGGAGCTCACTCTCAGGAGTGAAGTGAGGGGCCTGCCGGGCGGCAGGGGCCTTCAGTGCGGGACCGCTGAGGTCGACCACGGGAATTGCCCTGATAGCGCGTGATGTACCGCTATGGGGCGGATGAGCTGATTAAGGGCGCATTAGTGTTGTGTGATTTAAGTCACAAGTAGCGGCCTATTGCTGACCGAGCGTGCCGAACGCTGTGCTCCCTGTGATTCAGTTCTTCTGGCAATCGGACGATAACCAATCAAGAACTATCCGAAGCAGCCGGGGAGCCCCCGCATGGAAGCCGAGTCGGAGCCGTACGTCCGTCTCGCGACCCTCCGCACCTTGCACCGGGTCGTGGCGGACCTCAACGCTGCCCGCAGCCTGGCGGGCACGCTGCAGGCCGTCGTCGAGGGCGCGGTGCACGGGCTCGGCTTCGACGCCGCCGCGGTCAGCCTGGTCCGCCCGGACGGCGACTTGGTGGTGGCGGCCGTCTGGGAGCTCGAGGAGAGCGCCATGGGCGGCCCCTCCGTGCTGCTCGGCCAGGTCGGCTCCCGGGAGTCCTGGGACCGGCTGCTCGGCGTCAGCGACCACTGGGGCACCCTGCGCTTCCTCCCCTACGACCGAGGCTGGGCCGTCGCCAGCGACATCCCGCGCTGGATCGGGGACGGCCCGCTGCCCGTCTACGCCAACGACTGGCACCCGGCCGACGGACTGCTCGCCCCGATGTACAGCGCTGGCGGCGACCTGCTCGGCGTGCTCTCGGTGGACCGTCCGCGCAGCGGCAAGCGGCCCGGGGCGTGGACCCGCGAGGCGCTGGAGATGTTCTCGCTGCAGGCCTCCATCGCGATCGGCAACGCCCGGCTGCGGGCCGAGATGCAGCGCGCCCTGGCCCGGCTGGAGAAGGAGCAGCAGGCGCTGCGGGCCAGCGAGGAGAGCTTCCGCCAGGCCTTCGAGTACGCGCCCAGCGGGATGGCCATCACCGAACTGCACGGCGCCGGTCGCGGCCAGCTGACCAGGGTCAACGACGCGCTCTGCCGACTGCTCGGCCGCCCCCGCGCGGTGCTGCGCCAGCAGAGCTTCGCCGATCTCGTCCACCCCGAGGACCGGGCCCTGCTGGAGCGCACCAGCGCCGAGAGCGGCCGGGCGGAGCTGCGGCTGTCCCGGCGGGACGGCGGCTACCAGTGGGTGTGCCTGCGCAACTCGATCGTGGCGGACGCGGCCGAGGGCCCGAGCTTCCTGCTCACCCACGTCGAGGACATCGAGGAGCGCAAGCGGCACGAGTTCCAGCTCGCCCACCGGGCCAGCCACGACGCGCTCACCGGCCTGCCGAACAGCGCCGAGCTGAAGGCCCGGCTGGCCCGTCGGCTCTGCAGCGAGCCGCAGACCGTCGGCGCCGCCGCCGGGGCCGAGACGGCCTACCCGGCCCCGTACGGCTACCCCGCGGACTCCTACGCCGCGCACGCCGCCTACGACGGGCTGGAGGGGGCGGACCCGTACGCCGGGCCGGTGCACGGCTACGGGCTGCCCGAGGCCGGTCCGCTGCCGGGGCTGACCGCGGCCTGCGGGGAGCACGTGCACGCGGTGGTCCCCACCGACCACGGCCCGGGCGAGGCCTGGTCGGCGCCCTTCCGCTCGGGGGCCGCGGCCCACGCGGACAAGGGGCTCGCGGTGCTCTTCTGCGACCTGGACGGCTTCAAGTCGATCAACGACCGGTTCGGCCACAACGCGGGCGACGCGGTGCTGGTCGAGGTCGCCCGGCGGCTGAGCCAGGCCGTCCGGGACGGCGACACGGTGGCCCGGCTCGGCGGCGACGAGTTCGTCGTGCTGGCCGACGGCATCGGCCGGGAGGAGGCCAAGGACCTCGCCCACCGGCTGCGCAACGCGATCATCCCGCCGATGCGGATCGACGGCCGGGCGATGCGGGTGGGCGTCAGCCTCGGCATCGGCTGGGCGGGCTGCGGGATGAGCACCGAGGAGGTGCTGCACACCGCGGACGAGCGGATGTACGACGAGAAGCGGGCGCGCGGGGGCGCGGTGCGCGGCGCGCGCGGCGAGCGTTCGCACCGGCGGGCGGGCTGACCGGGCCCCGGGGCCGCGCAGGTTACCCGTGGGTTGTCAAGGGCTCTTTCCCGGCAGTCGGGTACGGCAGGTAGGGTTCCCGGGTACGAGAGCGTCCATGATCTGCGCCGGTCCGCACCCGGCGGCGCGAACCGGATGGGGGAGTTGACCACCGTGACGACCGCCGGCAGCAACGGAGTGCCCGAGGGCCAGGGGGGCGGTGCCCCGCAGGACGACGATCCGTTCGGCTACCTCTACCGCCCGGCCGAGGGCTCGACCGGGCAGTCGGCCGAGCCGCAGCAGGGCGTGCCCCGGACGTCGTACAACCGCCCGATGGAGGTCGGCCGGGCGCAGTACGGGCAGCAGTACCCGCCCCGGGCGCCGCAG
Source organism: Kitasatospora sp. NPDC051702 (assembly GCF_040681575.1). Classification (NCBI taxonomy): domain Bacteria; kingdom Bacillati; phylum Actinomycetota; class Actinomycetes; order Kitasatosporales; family Streptomycetaceae; genus Kitasatospora; species Kitasatospora sp. NPDC051702. The sequence goes on along the minus strand of NZ_JBFAZB010000057.1, from coordinate 1,392 downwards.
CAGCCGGCCTACGGCCAGCAGCAGCCGGGCTACCCGGGCCAGCAGCAGACCCCGTACGCCCAGCAGGGGGCGCCGCAGCAGCCCGAGTACGGCACGGCGCCCACCCAGCAGAACCGCTACGCCGAGCACTCCCGGCCGCAGCCGGGCGAGGAGCGGCCGAGCAGCGGTCGCAGCAAGGGCGCGGTGATCGGCGCGGTCGCCGTCGTCGCGGCCATCGCGATCGGCGCCGGCATCGCGCTGTCCTCGGGCGACCCGGACGGCGACAAGACCGCCAAGTCCGGCACCCAGACCACCGCCGCGGCCCCGCCCACCACCGCCGCGACCGGCGGGTCGTCCCCGACCGCCTCGCCCTCGGCGAGCGCCACCGTCGCGGCCGGCCCGACCACCGTGGACGCGGGCCAGCTGCAGGCCCAGAACGCGCCGTCCGGCAACAGCGTCAAGGGCGCCAAGTCCGCGGACGGCAGCTACCTGACCCTCCAGCAGGGCGGCTCGGTGACGTGGAACGGCGAGGTCGCCACCGCCGGGACGTACAAGCTGACGGTGCACTTCAGCAACGCCGGCGCGGACGTGAAGGGCGCGGCCTCGGTGAACGGCAAGGACTGGCCGAGCGGGCTGCCGTTCAAGAACTACTCGCCCGGCAAGGACCCGGCGTCCTCCTGGTACACCACCTGGATACTCCCGCAGCTGCAGGCCGGGGCGAACAGCGTCGTCATCACCGCGCCGGGCGGACCGATCCTGATCGACCAGATCACCGTCGAGCCGAGCGGCTGACGCCCGGCGTCCGAGTGCGCGACGGCCGCCCGTCCCCGTGGGGGAGGGCGGCCGTCGGCGTCCCGGGGGCCGTCAGGCGGGCTTCACCACGTCGAAGCGCTCGGCGCCGAGCACCCAGCGGCCGCGGCGCATGACGGCGACCAGGTCGTAGGTCTCGGAGTCGAGGGCGACGAGGTCCGCCAGCTTGCCGGTCTCGAGGGAGCCGGTGGTGCCGGCCAGGCCGAGCAGCCGGGCGGGGGTGGTGGAGAGCGACTCGACGGTCTGGCCCAGGCTGAGGCCGTTGACCGTGACGGAGCGCTTGAAGGCGACGTCCAGCGTGAGGGTGGAACCGGCGATCGCGCCGCCCTCGACCAGGCGCGCGACGCCGTCCTGGACGCGGACCTGGAGGGGGCCGAGGGGGTAGAGGCCGTCGCCCATGCCGGCGGCGCCCATGGCGTCGGTGATCAGGGCGACGCGGGAGGCGCCGGCGGTGCGGTAGGCGAGGTCGAGGACGGAGGGGTGCAGGTGCACGCCGTCGTTGATCAGCTCGACGGTGACGCGGTCGTCCTCGAGGAGGGCGACGATGGGGCCGGGGGCGCGGTGGGCGATGCCGGGCATGGCGTTGAAGAGGTGGGTGGCGAC